>NZ_JARGEE010000002.1:0-101767 GCF_033794485.1 Streptomyces sp. MB09-02B | reverse complement strand
TACCAACCCCGTGACGCCCCGTGCCGTCCCCGCGCGGCCGTGCCCGCCCCCTGTCGTTCCGCCTCAGCGGCGGCGGGCGCCCGCCTGCGGGCCACGAGTGTCCACGCCAGGAGCACGAGAACCAACAGAGTCCCCGTGCCGATGCCGCCCGCCGCGACGACGGTCATGGCCAGCCGCCGGTCTCCGCTGCCCGAGGAGTTTCCAGAGCCCTCCCCGTCGCCGGAACTCCCCACGCCCTCACCGTCGCCGCCGCCACCCGAGCCACCCTCCAGCGTGTCCCCCGTGATGCCGGTCTCAGCGGCCTCCCGGTCCCCCTCGGTGACCTCGAAGACCCCACGCGGCTCGGAGGCCCCCAGGTATCCCGGCCCGGCCCCGGCCTCGCCCTCCAGCCGCACCCGCAGCGTCAACCCGACCGGCTCGTCACCGAACCGGTCGGCGACGGATGTCCCGAGGTGCAGTGCCAGGTAGTACCAGCCGGCGAACCGCATCCCGCCCACCTCGTCGTCGGGGGAGAAACGGTTCTCATACGCGACGGGCGGGAGGGGGTCCAGGGCGACGGAACGTTGGTCGCCCCCGTAGTTGGCTGTCCTGTCGTCCACCGAGCCGCGTACGGGGTTGTAGAGCGACATGACGAACGCGTTGCCGACATAGCCGTCGCCCTTGGTCGTGCTGCTCAGTTCGGCGGTGGTCTGGAGTTGTTGCCCCCAGCCGACGGGGACCTTGTAGAAAAGGGTCTCCCCGGCTCTGATGCCGACCTGTTCCTGCCAGACGCCCTGTGTCACGGGGCTTGCCGTGGCGAAGCCGCTCCCGCCACGACGGGGCTCGGGGTCACCGGACACGGCGTCGGGGGAGGCGGAGTTCCAGTTCTGGGGGGCGCTCGTCGGACCGCCCTTCACCACAGCGGGCTCCGAAACGAAACCGAGCTCCAGCCCCCACTTCTCCGACCCGCCCTTCGAAGGTGAGCCCGTCACCGAGCCGGAAGCCGAGCCGGAAGCCGAATCGGAGGCCGAATCGGAGGCCGAGCCCGCAGTCGCCCCCGGACCGGTTCCGGTGGCCGAACCGACCCGTTCGACGACGACGTAGTACACCCCGGCCCCCTGGCACATGTACTCGTCGCTGCCGACCTCCCGCGAGGCCGAGGCGGTGACGGGGTGCGCGCTGCGAGTCGGTCCGAAGCGGGCGGTCTCGTAGGAGCAGCGATGTGCGTCGGCGTCCTGAACGGACACCCTGACACCGTCCGCGGAGCCGACCGCCGATCCCGCCTCGGGTACGGCCGTGGCCGAGACGTACGCGTTGGCGGCGGCACCTAGATCGAGTCGGTAGTACAGCTTGCCGCCCGGCCCGAGAGAGCTCCGGTAGGTCTTGCCGGCCTCCAGTCGTACGGCTCCCGCGCTGCTCGTGGCCCCTTCGACCGTCCTCGCGTCCTCGGCGTAGGAGTACGGGGTGGGTGGTGCGTCGGCCGCCACGGCGGGGCCGGGCTGCGCCGTCGTCACGCACAGAGCCGCCCCCACGGCAGCCGCGGCTCGCCACCAGACCGTGCGCCGCCCCAACACGTGCCACCCCTCGTCGTAGACCGTGATGCCGAGGCCCCAGCCCCGTGGCGCGGCCCCGAACGCGCCCATCCTGCCGGGCCGTGCGCGCCGATGCTCGTGTTCCTGGCGAGGAGCGGCTGAAAACGGCCCCTACCCGGACCAGCTCCTTGCTACTGCAAGCACATCGTTCACCAAGGCGAATCCAGACCCGCCAAAATGTCGGCAGATGTCCGTGAAGCGTGGGGGGAAGTAGCGAGCGCGCCCTTGAACAACACAAAACCCCGACCGCCAGGGCGGCCGGGGTCTGCTCCGAGACTGGTGTCGACGTTCACGAACCCGTGGGCACGGAGTCAGTCGCCTCCGTCCACAGATCCTGCTCGGCGCGATCCGCCTGGATCTGGCGGTACACGAGGAGCCCGCCGATGGCGGCCAGTGCGACCAGGAGAAGCTTCTTCACCGCGCGACCTCGTCTTTCCTTGACGTAGGGGACCTCTGGCGCCCGACTATACACACCGACCGATACCGATCGGTGACCTGCGTCGGCTCCTCAACTCCCGCAGGGAAGACCGCAGTAGAACCGGACGCCACTGTTCCGATCGCAGGCTCATCACACAGGTCCATCACATCTCGCACACTTCGGCGGATCCCATGGACCTCGGCTTCCTGCAACTCCTCAGGCGCCTTCCTGCGCCCATCCGAGTGGTGTTCATCCGAAGATCGACGCGCCATGGACGTCGGTCCGTGCTTTCGAAGCCCACATACACATCATGAGGAAAGTACGCAAATCGCCCAACCCGAAAGTGAGGGGCCATGGCCCAGAACAAGGTCATGAAGCTTTGGACCGCCATCGTCACCGCCTTCCTCGCGCTGTGCACGGCGCTCGGACTCGTCACCACCACGGCCACGGCCTCGGCCGCGGTACCGCAGACCGAGACCACCCGCAACTGCGCGGTCCCCGCGACGATCCCGGCGATGTCCCTCCCGGCCCGGCCCCACGACCGCGCCCTGCCCCCCACGATGAAGCAGCGCATCCGCGCCGAGGCCCACGGCTCCTCGCCCTCCTGCCGCCGCCGCACGGCCCTGCACACGATCTCGGACACCGCCGCGAACGCTACGGGCCAGGTCGCCGCCCCGGAGGCGCCTCTCCCACTGGTCGAGCATCCCAGCGCACGTCTCCAGCGCTGATCTCCAGCAGGACGACACGAAGCCAGCGGCGATCCTGCGTACGACGCCCGGTGAAAACCATGAACGAACGAAGACCCTCAGCCAGAAACGGCTGAGGGTCTTTTCCGTGCGTGGAGCCCGTTCGAGCACGGCCCACAGGATGTGTCAGGGCAGTTTACGGAGGGAGCAGTCGTCCGCCGACCCTATGTCGGCGGGTCAGAGTGGGGACCCCTCCCTCCTGCCGCCCGTGGTCGAGGTCCCGGACGCCCCACGCGTCCCCCACCGACGGCAAAGACCCCCAACCAGAATCGGTTGGGGGTCTTCTGTCTGGTGGGGCTAACAGGATTTGAACCTGTGGCCTCATCCTTATCAGGGATGCGCTCTAACCAACTGAGCTATAGCCCCGCCGCGCTCTGCGGTGTGTGTCCCGCGCGCTGACTCCTGAAGATTAGCGCACGACGTGGGCAGTCCCAAAATCGATAGCCGCAGGGCGGCCGTGACGCGGTGAGCCGTCCTACTCGTCCTCGGCGAGCGTCAGCTCGATGCCGCCCACGAAGCCGGCGGAGAGGTTGTAGATGAAGGCACCGAGGGTGGCCAGGGCGGTGGCGAGGACGACGTCGATGACCGCGATGATCGTGGTGAAGATCAGCACGTTGGGCAGCGACAGGAACGACTGCAGATCGAATCCGTTGGACTCGTTCGAGCCGGTCGCCTCGGAGATGGTGGCGCCGACCGTCGAGAACACGCCCATCGCGTTCATGACCATCCACAGCACCGCCGCCGCGACGACCGTGCAGATACCGAGGGCGATGGAGAGCAGGAAACTGACCTTCATCACGGACCACGGGTCGGCCTTGGACACCCGCAGCCGCGCCTTGCGCGTGCGCGGCGTCGTGCGTGCCCCCGTACGAGGCTTGCGGGACGAAGCCTCCGGAGCCGGCGCATAGGCCTGCGGCGGGTGGTAGGGGCCCGCCTGCTGCTGCGACTGCCGGTCACCCGGCAGCGCGGAGCCAGCGGCCTGCGCCGGGGCCTGGGGCTGCGGCTGGGGCTGTGCCTGGGCGGCCGGCGCACCGCTCTGACGGCCGGGCCCGCCTGCCGCGGCCGGGCTTCCGGACGCGGGCTTCCGCGTCTGCGGACCACGGGTGTCCGTCACGGTTGCCCCCTGGGAACCCGGCTTCTCCGGCGCGGGCGCGGACGCACCCGACGCGTCGGACGCGTCCGGCTTGATGGCCTTCAACTGGGTCGTGTGCGTGTCCGTCGCACGCGCGGCGGAGCCACGGCCGCCGCCGTCCGCCTCCGACCCGGTCGAAGTGCCGGCCGAAGTACCGGACGATCCGGCGCCCGTGGCTCCGCTCACGCTGACTCACTCCTCGTGCTACTCGGACGAGGGCGCCTCACCCTCGTCCGTACCGGTCGATGGGGCAGCCTCGACGGTCTCGTCCACGGCATCGTCGCCGTCGACCTCCTCCGCCTCCCGCCCCGCCTCGGCGTTGCGAGCGATGCCGACCACGGCATCGCGCTTGCCCAGGTTGATCAGTTGGACGCCCATGGTGTCACGGCCGGTTTCCCTGATCTCGTTGACTCGCGTACGAATCACGCCGCCCGACAGCGTGATGGCGAGGATCTCGTCGGTCTCCTCGACCACCAGCGCGCCGACGAGGGAACCGCGGTCCTCGACGATCTTGGCGGCCTTGATGCCGAGGCCGCCGCGACCCTGGACGCGGTACTCGTCGACGGCGGTCCGCTTCGCGTACCCGCCGTCTGTGGCAGTGAACACGAACGTACCGGGTCGAACAACATTCATCGAGAGCAGCTCGTCCCCCTCGCGGAAACTCATGCCCTTGACACCCGAGGTCGCACGGCCCATGGGTCGCAGCGCGTCGTCGGTCGCCGTGAAGCGGATCGACTGTGCCTTCTTGCTGATCAGAAGGATGTCATCCTCTGCCGATACGAGTTCGGCACCGATCAGTTCGTCATCGGAACCGTCCTCCTTCTCACGGAGGTTGATCGCGATGACGCCGCCGGAACGGGGCGAATCGTAATCCTTCAGAGGCGTCTTCTTCACAAGACCGCCCTTGGTCGCGAGCACCAGATAGGGCGTGGCCTCGTAGTCGCGGATCGCGAGGATCTCGGCGATCGCCTCGTCCGGCTGGAAGGCCAGCAGGTTGGCAACGTGCTGTCCACGCGCGTCACGCCCGGCGTCGGGCAGCTCGTAGGCCTTGGCCCGGTAGACACGGCCCTTGTTGGTGAAGAACAGCAGCCAGTGGTGGGTCGTGGACACGAAGAAGTGGTCGACGATGTCGTCTTCCTTGAGCTTCGTGCCGCGTACGCCCTTGCCGCCGCGCTTCTGCGCCCGGTAGTCGACCGTCTTGGTGCGCTTGACGTAGCCGCCGCGCGAGACGGTGACGACGATGTCCTCCTCGGCGATGAGGTCCTCGATGGACATGTCACCGTCGTAGGGGACGAGCATCGTCTTGCGGTCGTCGCCGTACTTCTCGACGATCGCGGCGAGTTCCGCGCTGACGATCCCGCGCTGACGCACGGGGGAGGCGAGGATCGCGTTGTACTCGCGGATCTTGGCCTGAAGTTCGTCGTGCTCCTGGATGATCTTCTGGCGTTCCAGGGCGGCCAGGCGGCGCAGCTGCATCTCGAGGATGGCGTTGGCCTGGATCTCGTCGATCTCCAGGAGGTCCATCAGGCCCGTGCGCGCGATGTCGACGGTGTCGCTGCGCCGGATCAGCGCGATGACCTCGTCGATGGCGTCCAGGGCCTTCAGCAGGCCGCGCAGGATATGCGCCCGCTCCTCGGCCTTGCGCAGGCGGAACTTCGTACGGCGGACGATGACCTCGATCTGGTGCGTCACCCAGTGGCGGATGAACGCGTCCAGGGAGAGGGTGCGCGGCACACCGTCGACCAGAGCCAGCATGTTGGCGCCGAAGTTGGTCTGCAGGTCGGTGTGCTTGTACAGGTTGTTCAGCACGACCTTGGCGACCGCGTCGCGCTTCAGCACGATGACCAGGCGCTGGCCCGTACGGGACGACGTCTCGTCGCGGACGTCCGCGATGCCGCCGATCTTGCCGTCCTTCACGAGGTCGGCGATCTTCTGCGCGAGGTTGTCCGGGTTGACCTGGTACGGCAGCTCCGTGACCACCAGGCACTGCCGGTTCTGGATCTCCTCGACCTCGACGACCGCGCGCATCGTGATGGAACCGCGGCCCGTGCGGTACGCCTCCTCGATGCCCTTGCGGCCGACCACCAGGGCGCCGGTCGGGAAGTCGGGGCCCTTGATCCGCTCGATCAGCGCGTCCAGGAGGTCCTCGTGGGAGGCCTCGGGGTTCTCCAGGTACCACTGGGCGCCGGCCGCGACCTCGCGGAGGTTGTGCGGCGGGATGTTGGTCGCCATGCCGACCGCGATGCCCGCCGAGCCGTTGATCAGCAGGTTCGGGAAGCGGGCCGGGAGGACGGTCGGCTCCTGGGAGCGGCCGTCGTAGTTGTCCGTGAAGTCGACGGTGTCCTCGTCGATGTCACGGACCATCTCCATCGACAGCGGCGCCATCTTGCACTCGGTGTAGCGCATGGCCGCCGCCGGGTCGTTGCCCGGCGAACCGAAGTTGCCGTTGGAGTCCACCAGCGGCATCCGCATCGACCACGGCTGCGCGAGGCGGACCAGCGCGTCGTAGATCGAGGAGTCACCGTGCGGGTGGTAGTTGCCCATGACGTCGCCGACGACGCGGGCGCACTTGTAGAAGCCCTTCTCGGGCCGGTAGCCGCCGTCGTACATGGCGTACAGGACACGGCGGTGGACGGGCTTGAGACCGTCGCGTACGTCGGGCAGCGCGCGGGACACGATGACGGACATCGCGTAGTCCAGGTACGAGCGCTGCATCTCCGTCTCGAGCCCGACGGGCTCGATGCGTACGGTCTCGCCGGCGTCGTCAGGCGTGACGGGGGGGTTCTCGTCGGCCATTGCTGGTGGGGATCCTTCCTGGTGCGGTCAGCTGAGACCGACTCAGATGTCGAGGAAGCGAACGTCCTTGGCGTTGCGCTGGATGAACTGGCGCCGGGCCTCGACGTCTTCACCCATGAGCACCGAGAACAGCTCGTCGGCCTGGGCGGCGTCGTCCAGCGTGACCTGGCCGAGGACGCGGTGGTCCTGGTCCATGGTCGTGATGCGCAGTTCCTCAGCGTTCATCTCGCCGAGACCCTTGAAGCGCTGGATCGAGTCCTCCCGGACGCGCTTGCCGTTCTGCCGGCCGAGCTCGATCAGGGCGTCGCGCTCACGGTCCGAGTACGCGTACTCGAAGTCGTCCCGGCCCCACTTGATCTTGTAGAGCGGGGGACGCGACAGGAACACGTGCCCGGCCTCGACCAGCGGCCGCATGAAGCGGAACAGGAAGGTCAGCAGCAGCGTGTTGATGTGCTGGCCGTCGACGTCGGCGTCCGCCATGAGGATGATCTTGTGATAGCGGAGCTTCTCGATGTCGAAGTCCTCGTGGACCCCGGTGCCGAAGGCGGAGATCAGCGCCTGGATCTCCTGGTTCTGCAGGATCTTGTCGATCCGCGCCTTCTCGACGTTGAGGATCTTGCCGCGGATCGGGAGGATCGCCTGGTACTGCGGGTTGCGGCCGGACTTGGCCGAGCCACCGGCGGAGTCACCCTCGACGATGAAGATCTCGCACTTGGTGGGGTCGTTCGACTGGCAGTCGCTCAGCTTGCCCGGCAGGGACGCCGTCTCCAGCAGGCCCTTGCGGCGGGTCAGGTCACGCGCCTTGCGGGCCGCCACGCGCGCGGTGGCCGCCTGGATGGACTTGCGGATGATGTCCGCGGCCTCGACCGGGTTGCGGTCGAGCCAGTCCGTCAGGTGCTCGTGGACGACCTTCTGCACGAAGGTCTTCGCCTCCGTGTTGCCCAGCTTGGTCTTGGTCTGGCCCTCGAACTGCGGCTCGCTCAGCTTGATCGAGATGATCGCGGTCAGACCCTCGCGGATGTCGTCACCCGTGAGGTTGTCGTCCTTCTCGCGGAGCAGCTTCTTGTCACGCGCGTAGCGGTTGATCAGACCGGTCATCGCGGCGCGGAAGCCCTCTTCGTGCGTTCCGCCCTCGTGCGTGTGGATGATGTTGGCGAAGGAGTACACACCCTCGCTGTAACCGCTGTTCCACTGCATCGCGACCTCGACGGACAGGGCCTTCTCCCTGTCCTCGGCCTCGAAGTCGATGACGGACGGGTGCACCACGTCCCCCTTGCGGGAGTTGAGGTGCTTCACGAAGTCGACGATGCCGCCCTCGTAGTGGTACGAGACCGTCTTGACCTCGTGCTTCTCGTCCTCACCGGCCTCGTCCGCCCCGGCGGTGGCCTTCGCGGACTCACGCTCGTCCGTGAGGTTGATCCGCAGACCCTTGTTGAGGAACGCCATCTCCTGGAAGCGCCGCGACAGCGTCTCGAAGGAGTAGTGCGTGGTCTCGAAGATGTCCGGGTCGGCCCAGAAGGTGACCGAGGTGCCGTGCTCCTCCGTGGCCTCGTGCTGGGCGAGCGGGGCGGTCGGGACGCCCAGCTTGTAGTCCTGCGTCCAGCGGTGGCCGTCGGTCTTGACCTCGACGGCGACCCTCGTCGACAGGGCGTTCACCACGGAGACGCCGACGCCGTGCAGACCGCCGGAGACCGCGTAACCGCCGCCGCCGAACTTGCCGCCCGCGTGCAGGACAGTCAGCACGACCTCGACGGCCGGCTTGCCCTCGGACGGCACGATGCCCACCGGGATGCCGCGGCCGTTGTCGATGACCCGGACACCGCCGTCGGGAAGGATCGTCACGTCGATGGTGTCCGCGTGGCCGGCCAGGGCCTCGTCGACGGAGTTGTCCACGACCTCCTGCACGAGGTGGTGCAGGCCGCGCTCACCGGTCGAGCCGATGTACATGCCGGGCCGCTTGCGGACCGCGTCCAGCCCTTCGAGGACGGTGATGGCACTGGCGTCGTACGCCGTGGGCGAGGCCTCGGCCGTTCCGGCCAGGGCCTCGGTGGACGGGATGTTCTCGTTGGGGTTGCCGGAATCGGCCACGAAGCGCCCTTTCTGGCACAGCACAAGCCAGGCTCTTGGCGGGTTTGCCGGAGCGGCTGCGGCATGTTGCGGTGGAAGCCTTTGTCAGCGATGCACAGTGTTTCCGAAGCGGTCCCCACGAATGGGGCGGGATTAGCTTCCAGTCTACCGGTAGCGCCGACAGTGATGGGGGTTTGCCGGTACCTGAGTCCGCATGTGCCGCCCTGAACCGGTCCCTCCCGACTCCCCATATGTCGAGCGGGGCTCCAAGAGGCTCACAGCGGCACTCAGCGCTTCCGGGTGTCAACCCTTTGCTACTCCCGGGTCAGGTCGACGTTCGCATCCGCATGCGAACGTCCGCGCCGGAGCACACGGGCGCGCGCCGACGCTCGGAGGACCGCCGGTCATGGGCGCGGAAGCACCTGGAAATGTGACTACGGTCACCCGTAGGTATCGCCGGGACCGGTGCTCCCCGGGGCTCGCAGGGGGCCGTAGCGGCGGGCGGAGCCGGCGGGACCGTGGACCTTGAGGAGGCGCACGGTGCCATGGCCGAGGTCCTCGTTGAGCCGGGCGACGAGCTGCGGGGCGAGGAGGCGTACGTTCGTCGCCCAGGCCGTGGAGTCGCACCGCACATGCAGCACTCGCTCGTCCTCGTCGTACCGCTCCGGCACGCACCGGCGGGCCAGGTCGTCGCCGACGATCTGGGGCCAGCGGCCCATGACCCCGCCGACGGCGGCCGGCGTCTCCCAGCCGCGCTCGGTGATCAGCCGGTTGATGGCGGGGCCGAGCGGCATGGGGTCACGGCCGTCGGCACGCGCGCCCGAGCGCAGTCCGCCGCCCCGCCGCGCCTGCTTCTGCTGCTGGGTGGCTTCGCCACGCGCGCGTGCGGCCTCCTTGGCGGCGCGCAGCGCCACGCGCGCGAGATCCACACCGGAGGGCTCGGGCGGCTCGGGGGGTCCCTCGGATCCGCTCATACGCGCTCCACCGTCCCGTCGGACACGGTGTACCGCGTCCCCGTCAGTACGTCCGGTACGTCGTCGTCGACCGCGGCGGTCACCAGGACCTGCTCGCCCGGCGCGACCAGCTCCGCCAGGCGCTCGCGCCGACGGGTGTCCAGCTCGGCGAAGACGTCGTCGAGGACCAGCACCGGCTCGTTGCCCTCGGCCCGCAGCAGGTCGTAGGAGGCGAGCCGCAACGCCAGGGCGTACGACCAGGACTCGCCGTGGGAGGCGTAGCCCTTGGCCGGCAGCTGACCGAGCTTGAGGGTCACATCGTCCCGATGCGGTCCCACAAGCGTGACGCCCCGCTCGATCTCCTGCTTACGGCTCTCGGCGAGGGCCGCCGTCAGCTGCTCGTACAGCTCCTCGCGCGCGTGCCCTACGAGGCCGGGCGAGGAGGGTCTGTACTCCAGACCGACCGGGCCACCGCCGGGTGCCAGCTGCTCGTACGCCTTGTCGGCGAGCGGCTGGATCGCGGCGACCAGATCGAGACGCTGGGCGAGCAGCTCGGCGCCCACGCGCGCGAGGTGCTGGTCCCATACGTCGAGTGTGGACAGGTCCATGGAGCGACCGCCGTGCCGACGGGCCAACGCGGCTGTCTTGAGCAGGGTGTTGCGCTGTTTGAGGACCCGCTCGTAGTCGGAGCGCACGCCCGCCATGCGCGGGGACCGCGCGGTGATCAGTTCGTCGAGGAAGCGGCGCCTCTCACCGGGGTCGCCCTTGACCAGCGCGAGATCCTCCGGCGCGAACAGCACCGTTCGTACGATGCCGAGCACATCACGCGGCCTGACCTGCGAGGACCTGTTGACGCGGGCACGGTTGGCCTTGCCGGGGTTCAGCTCCAGTTCGACCAGCTGCTGCCGTTCACCCTGCCGCACCTGTGCCCGGATCACCGCGCGGTCGGCGCCCATGCGGACCAGGGGCGCGTCCGACGAGACCCGGTGACTGCCGAGGGTCGCGAGATAGCCGACCGCCTCGACCAGGTTGGTCTTCCCCTGCCCGTTGGGGCCCACGAACGCGGTGACGCCCGGGTCGAGCGGGACCTCGACCTGGGCGTACGAGCGGAAGTCGGCCAGTGACAGGTGCGTGACGTGCATGGTCGGGTGCCGACCTCCCCCAGCGTTGTGGACCGCCTTGCGGCCCTGTGGACGACTTCTCGTCGACCGTGGTGTGTTCGTTGTCGTCTTCTGTGCCGTGCGTTGCTTCGTGAACGTGGGCTATTTCTTCTCGACCGCGTGGCCGCCGAACTGGTTCCGCAGCGCCGCGATCATCTTCATCTGTGGTGAGTCCTCCTGGCGCGACGCGAACCGCGCGAAGAGGGAAGCCGTGATGGCGGGCAGCGGCACGGCGTGGTCGATGGCGGCCTCCACGGTCCACCGGCCCTCGCCGGAGTCCTGCGCGAAGCCCTTCAGCCCGTCCAGGTGTTCGTCCTCGTCGAGGGCGTTCACCGCCAGGTCGAGGAGCCAGGAGCGGATGACCGTGCCCTCCTGCCAGGACCGGAAGACCTCGCGGACGTCGGTCACCGAGTCGACCTTCTCCAGGAGCTCCCAGCCCTCGGCGTAGGCCTGCATCATCGCGTACTCGATGCCGTTGTGGACCATCTTCGCGAAGTGGCCGGCGCCGACCTTGCCGGCGTGCACCGCGCCGAGGTCGCCCTCGGGCTTCAGCGCGTCGAAGACCGGTCGTACCTTGGCGACGTTCTCCGCGTCGCCGCCGTACATCAGCGCGTAGCCGTTCTCCAGGCCCCAGACGCCGCCGGAGACACCGCAGTCGACGAAGCCGATCCCCTTGGCCGCCAGCTCCTCAGCGTGCTTCTCGTCGTCGGTCCAGCGGGAGTTGCCGCCGTCCACGACGACGTCACCGGGCTCCAGCAGCTCGGCCAGCTCGTCGACGGTCGACTGGGTGGCGGCCCCGGCCGGGACCATCACCCACACGACCCGCGGGGCCGCGAGCTTGCCCACAAGCTCTTCGAGGCTGTGGACATCGGCGAGATCCGGGTTCCGGTCGTATCCGATGACGGTGTGGCCCGCGCGGCGTATCCGCTCGCGCATGTTGCCGCCCATCTTGCCGAGGCCGACGAGACCGAGCTCCATCAGTTGTTCCTTAGGTTGCGACGTGGCAGGGGGGCACCTGAACTGCGTACCCACGCACGAGCCTAAACCCGGACGCTCACGCACACCTGTGGGCATACCCGCTCATAAGTACACCCCTACCTGCGGCTTCGCGGCCGAGGGCCCGGTGGATCCACCGGGCCCCACAGCGCTGTGGACAACCTCAGCGGCTCGGCCGCGGCGGCGGCCTGCCGGTCAGCCGCTGAGCCGCACCGGCATGATCAGGTACTTGTAGGCCTCGTCCGCCTCGGCGTCCACGGCCGGCTTGCCGCTGAGCAGCGCGGGCTTGGTGGACGTCGTGAACGACAGCTGGGCCACCGGGGAGTCGATGGCGCTCAGGCCGTCCAGCAGGAACGTCGGGTTGAAGGCGATAGAGATGTCGTCGCCGTCCAGCTGGGCGTCGACCCTCTCCACAGCCTGTGCGTCGTCGCTGGAGCCGGCCTCCAGGATCAGCACGCCCTGCTCGAAGCTCAGCCGCACCGGGGTGTTCCGCTCGGCGACCAGGGCCACACGCTTGACGGCCTCGACGAAGGGGGCGGTCTCGATGACGGCCACGCTGTTGAACTCCGTCGGGAACAGCGTGCGGTACTTCGGGAGGTCGCCCTCCAGCAGCCGCGTGGTCGTACGGCGACCCGCGCCCTCGAAGCCGATCAGGCCTTCGCCGGAGCCCGAGCCGGAGAGCGCCAGGATGACGCTGTCGCCGCTCGTGAGGGCCTTGGCGGTGTCCAGGAGCGTCTTGGCGGGCACCAGCGCGACCGCGGACGCCTCGGGGTTCTCCGGCTTCCACAGGAACTCGCGGACCGCGAAGCGGTAGCGGTCGGTGGACGCCAGCGTGACGGTGTCGCCCTCGATCTCGATGCGCACACCGGTGAGGACCGGCAGCGTGTCGTCTCGCCCTGCGGCGATGGCCACCTGGGCGGCGGCGGAGGCGAAGACCTCGCCCGGGACGGTGCCCGTGGCGTTCGGCATCTGCGGCAGCGACGGGTACTCCTCCACAGGCAGTGTGTGGAGGGTGAACCGGGAGGAGCCGCACACCACGGTCGCCCGTACACCGTCTGTGGAAATCTCCACCGGGCGGTTGGGGAGGGCGCGGCAGATGTCGGCGAGCAGGCGGCCGGAGACGAGCACCGTGCCCTCCTCGTCGACCTCGGCCTCGACGGACACGCGTGCGGAGACCTCGTAGTCGAAGCTGGAGAGGCTCAGCTGGCCTTCCTCGGCCTTCAGAAGGAGGCCGGCGAGGACCGGCGCCGGCGGACGGGCCGGGAGGCTGCGCGCCGCCCAGGCAACTGCCTCCGCGAGTACGTCGCGTTCCACCCGGATCTTCACTGTTGCCGCCTCCTGCTGTTGCCGGCGCTTCTCGCCCTGCCTGGCTTCGTCGTCTGTCTCGGTGTCGCTGGCTCCTGTGACGGGAAGGACACCGGGGAACAGTCTGACGCACACCACTGACACTCGGAGCCTCTCGGGGTCAAGTCGTGACGAGGCGCGGTCAGGCAGCTGAGAGCGAGTTGTGCACAGGACCCACTTCGAAACGGATTCCCAGCTCTCTCTAGTTGGGAGTAGTAGTAGGGCCTGTGGAAACCGTGGATAACCCCGTTTTCGCAGCTCAGGCGGCAAATTTTGTCCACCGTGCCTGTGGGCGGAGGCGGTGGACAACCAGGGGTTTCTGTGGAGAACAGAAAGTTCTGCACACACCGTGCACAGCCCCGGGGGACTTCTCCCCAACGGCGTCCCCAGGTTTACCCGCCTTTCCCACAGCCCAACCGGGCAACTTCGTGTGACGCCTTTCACTCGACACGGTGAGAAGGCACGTGAGCTTGCCGAACAGTGGACAGCCATGTGGAGAAGCCGACGATCACTGGGGACAACCGGCCACAGCCTGTGGGTCGTCGGTGGACAACTTCGTCCACAGTCTGTGGATCCTCGTTTCGTCCACAACCTGTGGAGATCTTTCGTCCACGGATCCACAGGGGTGTGACCTGGCCCGATGATCTCTCAACAGCCCGTCCTGTGGACACGATCTGTATAACTTCCCGGTCCCCAGGGTGTGGACGGGAGAAAGTCCCCGAATCTGTGGAGGAAGGCCGTGACGCCGCAGGTAATCGAACACTTGAAGACGGCACGGTGACGGACCTGGCCGTCTCGGATCCGTCCAGAGCCTTCGCGCAGGCGGGTCGAAACCGCCCAGGAACGCCGAGGGCGCCCTCGGGACCTCGTCCCGGGGCGCCCTCAGCGACGTACGACGGCGTCTGACAGCCGTCCGGCAGCCGTGCCGTCGGCGGGTGTCGCCGGCTGTCTCGTCAGCCGTTCTTGATGCGGTTCGTCAGCTCCGTCACCTGGTTGTAGATCGACCGGCGCTCGGCCATGAGCGCACGGATCTTGCGGTCGGCGTGCATGACGGTGGTGTGGTCGCGGTTGCCGAACTGCGCGCCGATCTTGGGCAGCGACAGGTCGGTCAGCTCACGGCACAGATACATCGCGATCTGGCGGGCCGTGACGAGTGCGCGGCCGCGCGAGGTACCGCACAGGTCCTCGACCGTGAGCCCGAAGTAGTCGGCCGTCGCGCCCATGATGGCGGTGGCGGTGATCTCCGGGGAGGCGTTCTCGCCGCCCGGGATCAGGTCCTTGAGGACGATCTCGGTCAGACCCAGATCCACCGGCTGCCGGTTGAGCGATGCGAACGCCGTCACCCGGATGAGCGCGCCCTCCAGTTCGCGGATGTTGCGCGAGATACGGGACGCGATGAACTCCAGTACCTCCGGCGGGGCGTTGAGCTGCTCCTGCACCGCCTTCTTCCGGAGGATCGCGATCCGCGTCTCCAGTTCGGGCGGCTGGACGTCGGTGATCAGCCCCCATTCGAAACGGTTCCGCAGCCGGTCCTCCAGGGTCACCAACTGCTTGGGCGGCCGGTCGCTGGAGAGCACGATCTGCTTGTTCGCGTTGTGCAGCGTGTTGAAGGTGTGGAAGAACTCCTCCTGCGTCGACTCCTTGTCCGCCAGGAACTGGATGTCGTCGACGAGCAGGATGTCCATCTCCCGGTACCGCTTGCGGAAGCTGTCGCCCTTGCCGTCGCGGATGGAGTTGATGAACTCGTTGGTGAACTCCTCCGAACTCACGTACCGCACGCGCGTGCCCGGGTAGAGGCTGCGCGCGTAGTGCCCGATCGCGTGCAGCAGGTGCGTCTTGCCGAGGCCCGACTCCCCATAGATGAAGAGGGGGTTGTACGCCTTGGCCGGCGCCTCGGCCACGGCCACCGCGGCCGCGTGCGCGAAGCGGTTCGAGGCGCCGATGACGAAGGTGTCGAAGAGGTACTTAGGGTTCAGGCGTGCCGTCGGCTCACCCGGGCCGGGGGCCGGTGCGGGCTGTGCCGCCAGCGGGCCGGGCGCACTGCTGGCCGGCCCGCCCCGGTGCACGTGTCCCGAGCCCGGCGGGGGGTCGGGGAGCTCGCGCCGGTCCGGTCGCGGGTAGTCGGAGTCGGCACCAGGCCGGTCGTAGTCCGTACCGGGCCGGTCATAGTCGCCGCGGGGTTGGTCGTAGTCGGGGCGTCCGGAGTCGTATTCGGGTCGCTGGGCGTACGGTGACCTGTCCATCGACTGCGAGCGGTAGTCCGACGACGGCGAAGCGTAGGGGTCCCGCTCGGGGAAGCCGAGTCTCTGCTGCTGCCAGCCGTAGTCGTCCTGCGACGGCCGCGGCCAGGCGCCCGGCTCGGGCCGCTGGTACTCGGACGGATACGCGGGACGGGCGGTCGGAAGCTGATCCGAGCGGCCGGGGGGCTGCTGGTCCGTGCGCGGGGGCGGCAGCAGATCGCCGGCCCCGCCGCCCGGCTGTTCGCCCCGTCCCTGGCCACGGTCGGCGGGCCTGCGGCGGCCGTACCCCTCGTAAGGGCCGCGTCCCTGGCTGTCGTAGCCGTTCGGATTCTCGTACGTGTTCTGCGTCTCGTACCCGCCGCGCGCCTCGCGTTCCTGGCCGTCGTACGAGTCCCTGTTGTCGTAGGACTCGCGGTTCTGGGCCGGAACGGAGGGGTGCTCGGGCTCATCGAAGCGGTGCTGGACCGGCGGGGGCGGCTGCTCGCCGACGGAGCTGTCGACGGTGATCGCGATCCGGATCGGGCGGCCGCACTCCCGGCTCAGGGTCTCGCTGACGATCGGTGCGAGACGGCCCTCGAGTACGCCCTTCGCGAACTCGTTCGGGACGGCGAGAAGTGCTGTGTCCGCGACCAGGGCGAGCGGCTGGCAGCGCTTGATCCAGCGCTCGTCCTTCACCTCGACGCCTTGGCCCTGGCCCTCACCCAGGAGCTTTTCCAGTACGCGTGGCCACACTGCGGCAAGATCGGCAGGTACGTCAGCCACAGGGCACGCTCTCTCACAGGTCCCACGAACGTGTGGTTCTGGGACAGGTCGGTTTGAAACTCGGGTGGGGCCTCGGAACGAGGTGCTGGTGGGCGGGTCGGGTCCCAACAGCCAAAGGAAAGGGAACGAATCGGAGTTCAGTCACGGTAGTCACGGCGACCGGTACGGTTCAAGTTGTTGTCCCCAGCCTGTGGATAGTGTCTCTCCGTGATCTCTGGTTTGACCGGATGGCGTAGCCGCGCGTACCGTAACCAGGTCGAGTTGTCGATGGCTGCTGCCGCCTGCCTCCGATGGGCACAGGTCACGTCAGGTGATCGGACAGCGGTGCACTCGGGCGTTGAGCGAGCTACTCGTGGGCGCACGGTGACAGCCAGGACGGCACCCGCAAACACCGATTTCTTTCTGGAGCCCCCGAGTGAGCAAGCGCACCTTCCAGCCGAACAACCGTCGTCGCGCGAAGACCCACGGCTTCCGCCTGCGGATGCGTACCCGTGCCGGCCGCGCGATTCTCGCGAACCGCCGCAGCAAGGGTCGCGCGAGCCTGTCCGCCTGATCCTGATCAGGTCATGACGTCGTGCTGCCTACCGAGCATCGGCTGAGGCGGCGCGAGGACTTCGCGACCGCGGTACGACGAGGACGCCGGGCCGGACGCCCTCTCCTCGTCGTTCACCTACGTAGCGGTGCCACGGACCCGCACGCGCCTGGGGAGAGCGCTCCCCCGACGCGTGCGGGTTTCGTCGTGAGCAAGGCCGTCGGCGGTTCGGTTGTGCGCAACAAGGTGAAGCGCAGGCTTCGCCATCTGATGCGCGATCGAGTCGCCCTGTTTCCCCCCGGTAGCCTGGTAGTCGTACGAGCGCTGCCCGGATCGGGTGACGCCGACCACGTACAACTGGCCCAAGACCTGGATGCCGCCATAGGGCGGCTGCTGGGAGGGGGCGCACGATGAAGTACCCGCTGCTGGCGCTGATCAAGCTGTACCAGTGGACGATCAGTCCGCTGCTGGGGCCGGTGTGCAAGTACTACCCGTCGTGCTCCCACTACGGCTTCACGGCCATCGACCGGCACGGTGCGATCAAGGGAACGGCACTCACCGCCTGGCGCATCCTGCGGTGCAATCCGTGGTCGCTCGGTGGTGTGGACCATGTCCCGCCGCGCAAGCGCCCACGGTGGCACGAGATGTTGCGTGGCGCCTGGCGTGCACGCAAGGGCGGGACCTCCGCCGCCGAACCGGCCACCGAGGGGCATGTCTCCTCGGGCCCGGCCGCAGAGACCCCGTCCCATGCCCAAGGAGCATGATTAGTGGACACGATTGCCAGCCTCTTCAGCTTCATCACGACACCTGTCTCCTGGGTCATCGTCCAGTTCCACAAGGTGTACGGCGCCCTCTTCGGCGCTGACACCGGGTGGGCCTGGGGCCTGTCCATCGTGTCCTTGGTGATCCTGATCCGTATCTGCCTGATCCCGCTCTTCGTGAAGCAGATCAAGGCGACCCGGGCCATGCAGACGCTGCAGCCCGAGATGAAGAAGATCCAGGAGCGCTACAAGAACGACAAGCAGCGTCAGTCCGAAGAGATGATGAAGCTGTACAAGGAAACGGGTACCAACCCGCTCTCCTCGTGCCTTCCCATCCTGGCGCAGTCACCGTTCTTCTTCGCCCTCTACCACGTGCTCAACAGCATCGCGAACAACGACACCATCGGTGTCATCAACGAGAGCCTGCTGGAGAGCGCGCAGAAGGCACACATCTTCGGCGCCCCGCTGGCCGCGACCTTCACGGACACCGCCGCCGAGGCGCAGGCGCTCGACGCTTCGATCACCACGGTCCGGATCGTCACGGCCATCATGATCGTCCTGATGTCGGCGTCGCAGTTCTACACGCAGCGTCAGCTGATGACGAAGAACGTCGACACCACGGTGAAGACGCCGTTCATGCAGCAGCAGAAGATGCTGATGTACATCTTCCCGATCATGTTCGCCGTCTTCGGCATCAACTTCCCGGTCGGTGTCCTCGTCTACTGGCTGACCACCAACGTGTGGACCATGGGCCAGCAGATGTACGTCATCCACAACAACCCGACCCCGGGTTCCAAGGCCCAGGCGGCCTACCTGGAGCGCCTCGTCAAGCGCGTCACGCACCACGGCAAGACCCGCGGCCGCGGTGAGCGTGCCATCGTCAAGGCGATCGTTGCCAAGGGCCGTGACCGCAACGAGTACGAGCGCAAGTTCATCACCGGTCTGAGCAAGGAGGGCCTCGCGGCCCAGGCCGACGGCTCCGTCGTCAAGAGCGAGGCCTCGGCCGTCGCCACGGTCGAGGACGGTACGTCGGCGGCTCCCAAGCGGCAGCAGCCCAAGCGCCAGACAAAGGCCCAGCGTCAGTCCGGTGGTGCGAAGTCCGCCGACGACGTCGAGCCGGAGGCAGAGCCCACGTCCCTGAGCAAGTCCGACGAGCCGGAGGACGCCAAGCCGGCGGCCGTAGCCAAGAAAGCCGCGGCCAAGCCCGGCACCGGTGGCCGCAGCAAGGCTCAGTCCGGCCAGCGCAAGGGTCAGCAGCGCCCCAAGTCCCCGTCCAAGAAGTAAGAAGGAGTCCATCCCGTGACGGAAGGCACCACCTCCGCCGCCTCCGAGGGTGGCGACACCCTGACCCGCCTGGAGCAGGAGGGTGAGATCGCTGCGGACTACCTGGAAGGTCTGCTGGACATCGCCGACCTCGACGGCGACATCGACATGGACGTCGAGGCCGACCGTGCCTCTGTCTCGATCATCAGCGACTCCGGTAGCCGCGATCTGAGCAAGCTCGTCGGCCGTGAGGGCGAGGTGCTCGAGGCCCTCCAGGAACTCACGCGCCTGGCCGTGCACCGCGAGACCGGTGACCGCAGCCGTCTGATGCTGGACATCGCCGGTTATCGGGCCCAGAAGCGCGCCGAGCTCTCCGAGCTGGGTGCCAAGGCGGCGGCCGAGGCCAAGAGCACGGGCGAGCCCGTGAAGCTGCAGCCGATGACGCCCTTTGAGCGCAAGGTCGTGCACGACGCGGTCAAGTCCGCCGGTCTGCGCAGCGAGTCTGAGGGCGAGGAGCCGCAGCGCTTCGTCGTCGTCCTGCCTGCCTGATCGGTACAACGCTTCTCCGGCCCCGTCTGCCTGCAGGCGGGGCCGAACTTTGTCAGCCTGTTGTTCTGGTGTCAGCGCCCAGTGCGCTCTTGCGGTACGGAAGGACGGTCCCCGTGACGGAGGCAGCGGAGCTCCCCCCTGCGCCCGAGCAGGCGCGCGACGTATTCGGTGATCGCTACGCGGACGCGGTCCGATACGCCGAGCTCCTGGCTGAGGCGGGAGTACAGCGCGGGCTCATCGGCCCGCGGGAGGTACCCCGGCTGTGGGAGAGGCATCTGCTGAACTGCGCAGTGCTCTCCGAGGTCGTACCCGAGGGGGTGACGGTGTGCGATGTCGGCTCCGGAGCCGGACTGCCCGGTATCCCGCTGGCCCTCGTCCGGAACGACTTGAAGATCACGCTGCTGGAGCCCCTGCTGCGGCGCACGAACTTCCTGACCGAGGTGGTCGAACTCCTTGGCCTCGACCATGTGACCGTCGTCCGCGGCCGAGCCGAGGAAGTCCTCGGGACGCTGCAGCCCGTCCATGTGGTGACGGCACGAGCGGTCGCACCACTGGACCGGCTGGCCGGCTGGGGTATCCCGCTGCTGCGCCCGTACGGGGAGATGCTGGCGCTCAAGGGAGACACCGCGGAGGAGGAGCTGAAGAGCGCAGCCACCGCCCTGAGCAAGCTCGGCGCGGTGGAGACCTCGATCCACCATGTGGGCGAGGGCGTGGTCGATCCGTTGTCCACGGTTGTCCGCGTGGAGGTCGGGGAGAGCCCGGGTGGTGTGCGCTTCGCTGCCAAGCGGGCGAAGGCGGCTCGGGCGGGACGGGTACGGCGTCGCCGCTAGGCATTGATCTGGACGTTCGCTGATCCGTCCTGACGACGAGTCGTACTCCACACAAGCTTCCAAACCTACGCATCTCGGAGTGTCGCGCGAGCGTGGCCTGTGCTGCTGGGCATCGTGTTTCACGTGAAACGTCGCTCATTGCTGCACGGCATCATCAGCCGTGGCCGCGCCGCGGCCGAACCGCGTGACCGGAAGCCTCTCGGGTCACTCGGAGAGGTAACGGAGTTTTCCACAGAGGTGGAATTCTCCACAGAACACCAGGCCTCACTGGTTCACGACCCCGAAGGCATGGGAGGCTCTGTTCATTGCGAGCCTGAAGTCGAGGAGAGTGAATCCTTGCGGTCCGACGCCAACATCGCGGGACCGATGACCGATCCGGTCCCCGGTCCCCGCACCGAGTCGATGGGGGAGGATGTTTCACGTGAAACACCGCCCCCGATGGACGACACTCCCATCGGTCGTGCTGCCCAACTGGCAGTAGAGGCTCTGGGCCGGGCCGGTGAGGGATTGCCTAGGCCCGAGCAGACCCGAGTCATGGTCGTCGCCAACCAGAAGGGCGGCGTCGGAAAGACCACGACGACGGTCAATCTCGCCGCTTCGCTGGCTCTGCACGGCGCCCGTGTCCTCGTGGTCGACCTCGACCCTCAGGGCAACGCGTCCACCGCGCTGGGAATCGACCATCACGCCGAGGTGCCGTCCATCTACGACGTGCTGATCGACAGCAAGCCGCTGTCAGAAGTCGTTCAGCCCGTGCCCGATGTAGAAGGCCTCTTCTGCGCCCCCGCCACGATCGATCTCGCCGGTGCGGAGATCGAGCTGGTATCACTGGTGGCACGAGAGAGCCGACTGCAGCGAGCGATCCAGGCGTACGAGCAGCCCCTGGATTACATCCTCATCGACTGCCCGCCCTCGCTGGGTCTCCTGACGGTGAACGCATTGGTCGCCGGCCAGGAGGTCCTCATCCCGATCCAGTGCGAGTACTACGCGCTGGAGGGTCTTGGGCAGCTGCTCCGCAACGTCGACCTGGTACGGGGGCACCTCAACCCCGTCCTCCATGTGTCGACCATCCTGCTCACCATGTACGACGGCCGGACGCGTCTGGCGTCCCAGGTCGCCGACGAGGTGCGCACCCACTTCGGCGAGGAGGTCCTGCGGACGAGCATTCCCCGCTCCGTCCGGATCTCTGAGGCGCCGAGCTATGGGCAGACGGTGCTGACATACGATCCAGGATCGAGCGGTGCCCTCTCCTACCTTGAGGCGGCACGGGAAATCGCACTGAAGGGCGTGGGCGTCGGGTACGACCCGGCGCACGCCCACATCGGTGCTCAGAACAATCCGAGTGTGGTGGAGGGGATCCAGTGAGTGATCGACGGAGGGGGCTGGGCCGTGGTCTCGCCGCACTGATCCCAGCGGCCGCGACGGGGGAGAAGGAGGCTCCGGCAGCTGCCGCGCCCGCCGCCACCCCAGCAGCGGCATCTGTTTTCACTCCGGAGCGTGGGGTGGCGGCTTCGAAGCTGGCCACACTCTCGCCTGTTTCACGTGAAACAGAGGAGTTGTCGCCGCGCACCGCAGCCGAATTGCCCGCAGCACCGGTCGGCGCTTACTTCGCGGAGCTGCCTCTCGACTCCATCACCCCGAACCCGCGCCAGCCCCGCGAGGTGTTCGACGAGGATCTTCTCCAGGAACTCGTCACCTCCATCAAGGAGGTCGGCCTTCTCCAGCCCATCGTCGTACGGCAGGTGGGCCCGGCCCGCTACGAGCTCATCATGGGTGAGCGGCGCTGGCGAGCCTGCCATGAGGCCGAGCTCGACGCTATTCCGGCGATCGTGCGGGCGACGGACGACGAGAAGCTGCTGCTGGACGCGCTTCTCGAGAATCTGCACCGCGCCCAGCTGAACCCGCTGGAAGAAGCCTTCGCGTACGACCAGTTGCTCAAAGACTTCAACTGCACGCATGACCAGTTGGCCGACCGCATCGGTCGCTCGCGCCCTCAGGTCTCCAACACGCTGCGTCTGCTGAAGCTTTCGGCGGCGGTCCAGCGCCGTGTGGCAGCTGGTGTTCTCTCCGCCGGGCACGCCCGGGCGTTGCTCTCCGTCGAGGACTCAGAAGAGCAGGACAAGCTGGCGCACCGGATCGTGGCTGAAGGACTCTCGGTGCGAGCGGTCGAAGAGATCGTCACCCTCATGGGATCGCGTCCGAAGAGCACGGCACGGTCCAAGGGCCCTCGGGCCGGCTCCGTGCCCTCCCCGGCGCTGGGCGAGCTCGCAACCCGACTGTCGGATCGCTTCGAGACGCGCGTGAAGATCGATCTGGGGCAGAAGAAGGGCAAGATCACCGTGGAGTTCGCCTCCACCGAGGACCTTGAGCGGATCCTGAGCACCCTCGCTCCTGGCGAGAAGCTCGCTCTCCAGAAGAGTCTCCTGGACGATCCCTCGGAGGAGTCGGAGGCCTGACCCTCCGATTCGCAGGACGGCCCTCGGCTGGTCGACCGCATGAGCGGGCTGTGTCCGATGTATACCGGACACAGCCCGCTCTTTGCTTTGAGGCGGTATCTAGGAAATCGCATCGTGGATACGATGCGTTCGGGTATGGCGCATCGACCTGGCGGATCTTTGTGGAGAGGCGGGCCATGCGAACCGTGAACCGTTCCGGACTGGTGACCGCAGGCCTGGGGCTGGGGGCCGTCGGCGGGTTCGTCGGCAGTCTGCTCAGGGAGCGGAGCGCTCTGACAGCCGCTCGCGACGCTGCGGGCGAGGGAAGCGAGGAACAGCCTTCATGGGGCGTCGGCTCGTACCGCTCACGCTGGACAACCTTCAGGACCTTCCCAAGCGCTGTCGCGCGTGCGTCTTCTGGGAGTTGGACCCCGTCAGCGGCGAAGCCGCGGTAGAGGCGGGCACTTCGGCTCTCGAGAAGGAAGCGTGGATCTCAGCAGTCCTGTTGGACTGGGGGTCGTGCGGTCGGGTCGTCTACGTGGACGAAGTGCCAGTCGGCTTCGTACTGTATGCGCCTCCAGCCTATGTGCCCCGCTCCACGGCGTTTCCCACGAGTCCCGTCTCCCCGGACGCCGTCCAGTTGATGACCGCCTTCATCAGCCAGGATTACCAGGGCCAGGGGCTGGGCCGTGTCATGGTCCAGACGGTTGCCAAGGATCTACTGAGACGGGGCTTCAAAGCGATCGAGGCCTTCGGGGACGCTCGCTGGAAGGAACCGGCGTGCGTGCTCCCCGCCGACCATCTGACGGCCGTGGGCTTCAAGACGGTGCGGCCCCACCCCACCTATCCTCGGCTGCGCCTGGAGCTGAGGACGACGCTCTCCTGGAAGGAAGACGTCGAGCTGGCGTTGGACCGGCTTCTGGGAGCCGTGCAGAAGGAGCCGGCGCTGCGACCGCTCTAAAGCGAAGGGGCCGACCCTCTCAGGTCGGCCCCTTCGTGTTTCACGTGAAACATCACTCGGCGATGAAGTCCCCGAGGTCGCGCACGATCGCCGCCTTGGGCTTGGCGCCGACGATGGTCTTGGCCACCTCGCCACCCTGGTAGACGTTCAGCGTCGGGATGGACATGACGCCGTACTTGGCAGCCGTGGCAGGGTTCTCGTCGATGTTGAGCTTGACGATCTCGATCTTGTCGCCGTACTCCTGGGCGATCGCTTCGAGGGACGGCGCGATCTGGCGGCACGGACCGCACCATGCGGCCCAGAAGTCCACCAGGACGGGCTTGTCGTTCTTGAGGACATCCTGCTCGAAGGAGTCGTCGGTCACGTTCTTCAGAGTGCCGGCCACTGAGGGCTCCTAACTGGTTGGTGCGGTGGGGCGGACGGGGGTCAGACGGTCGTCTTCTCAGGCTCGGCGGCCTGGTCGCCGTCGGCGAGAGCGGCAAGGAAGCGCTCGGCGTCGAGGGCGGCGGCGCAGCCGGTGCCGGCGGCGGTGATCGCCTGGCGGTACGTGTGGTCGACGACGTCGCCGGCGCCGAAGACACCGGTCAGGTTCGTACGGGTCGACGGGGAGGCCACCTTCAGGTAGCCCTCGTCGTCCAGGTCGAGCTGTCCCTTGAAGAGTTCCGTGCGCGGGTCGTGTCCGATCGCGATGAACAGGCCCGTCACCGGCAGCCCGGCCGTCTCGCCCGTCTTGAGGTTGCGCAGCTTCAGACCGGCGAGCTTCTGGTCGCCCTGGATCTCGGCGACCTCGCTGTCCCACACGAAGGAGATCTTCGGGTCGGCGAACGCCCGCTCCTGCATCGCCTTGGAGGCCCGCAAGGTGTCCCGGCGGTGGACGATGGTCACGGACTTGGCGAACCGCGAGAGGAAGGTGGCCTCCTCCATGGCGGTGTCGCCGCCGCCGATCACTGCGATGTCCTGATCCTTGAAGAAGAACCCGTCACAGGTGGCGCACCAGGAGACTCCACGGCCGGAGAGCGCGTCCTCATTGGGGAGCCCGAGCTTGCGGTGCTGGGAGCCCGTGGTGACGATGACAGCCTTGGCGCGATGCACCGTGCCCGCAGTGTCCGTGACGGTCTTGATCTCGCTGCTCAGGTCGACGTCGACGATGTCGTCCGGAACGAGCTCGGCACCGAAGCGCTCGGCCTGGGCACGCATGTTGTCCATGAGGTCGGGGCCCATGATGCCGTCCCGGAAGCCGGGGAAGTTCTCCACATCGGTGGTGTTCATCAGCGCGCCACCTGCGGTGACGGCGCCCTCGAACACCAGCGGCTTCAGCGACGCGCGCGCGGTGTAGAGCGCCGCCGTGTAGCCGGCGGGCCCGGACCCGATGATGATCACGTTACGGACGTCGCTCACGGCTTGGTTCCTCGTCTCTGGAGACTGCTGCGTACTGCCGGTGGGAGCTGCTCTCGAAACTCTCACCCCACCCAACGGATCCTAAGGGGCGCGCATTCCCGGTGTGTCCGGGCACACGGAGGCGCGACCCCGCCCACGGGTTTGCCCGAGGTGGCACAGCGCTGAAGCCCGTCCTCAGGGACGGGCGTAGGAGTGCTTCACGAGAACGTCGCCGACAGGTTCCGAAGCGTCCTTCAGGCACGAGGCGTCGACGACGTAAGCGGTGACGCGTGCGTCGTCGGAGCGGTCGGGCAGCAGAACCAGGTAAGCGTCAGCTCCGCGGTAGGTGCCCGGCTCGGAAGCGATCGCACCTGTGGTGTCTCCGATGCCCTTCGCGATGCAGTCGGGCACGTCGGCGGTGAAGAACGTCTTCGTGCTCTTGTCCGGTGAGGTGGCAGTCCCGAAGGGATCCCGTTCGGGGGAGCTGCCGCTCTCGGTCTTGCCCAGAATGGCCTCGACCCGCTTCTCCAGCTTGACGCCGGAGAAGGTGTCGGAAGCCGTGCCGGAAGGACTGTCGTTCTCACCGATCGACTGGACGAGAACGGCGCCGAAGCCCAGGGCCGCGATCGCGAAGACGGCACCGATAGCCGCCCTACGACGGCTGCGCGGTTTCCGACTCGTCCGGCCCGGCCCGGTGGACGCGCGTGGATGACCGGCAG
Source organism: Streptomyces sp. MB09-02B (assembly GCF_033794485.1). Lineage (NCBI taxonomy): Bacteria > Bacillati > Actinomycetota > Actinomycetes > Kitasatosporales > Streptomycetaceae > Streptomyces > Streptomyces sp. MB09-02B. The sequence continues at coordinate 76,158 of NZ_JARGEE010000002.1, read as the reverse complement.
GGCGATCCCCGGCAGGCGATGTTTCACGTGAAACATGCGAGCCGTTCTCGCTCGCAGCGGTGCGAGAGACAGCGGCGGGCTCTTCGGTCGTCTCGTTCTCGGGTGCCGCGGCGCTCAGCAGAGCCTCGGCAGCCAGGGCGGCGTCGATCCTTCCCGCTACGTCGTCGGGCATGCGGGGAGGCCCTGGCAGGGTGCCGAGCAGACCGCGGATCTCCTCCAGCGAGTCGAAGACGTCGGAGCAGAGAGGGCACTCGTCCAGGTGCTGACGGACATCCGCAGTGCGGGCAGGAGGCAGAAGACCCTCGCTGAGGTCGGAGATCTCCGTGACTTCCGGGTGCCCGGCCGCGTCGGTCGTGGATGTCACGCTCGCCCACCTCCGCCCTTCACAGCAGCTGAATCGCTTGGCCCTGCATCATGTGCTCCCGCTGCGGGTGGGACGGATGTCCCCTGCGCCCGGTTCCTTCCGCGCCCCGACTTTTTGCCGCCTTCCCCCTCGCCGTCCGCTCGGAGATGAGTCAGGAGCGGCAGAAGTCTGGCTCTGCCACGGGCGCAGCGGCTCTTCACTGTGCCGGTCGGCACATCGAGGATGCGCGCGGCCTCCGCCACCGGATAGCCCTGCATGTCCACCAGGACGAGCGCCGCCCGCTGATCCTTCGGCAGGGTGCCCAGAGCCTCCAGCAGCTGGCGGTGCAGATCATTGCGCTCGGCCGGAGCGGACGCCGATTCGTGCGGCTCCAGAAGCTGCTCCAGGCGCTCGGTGTCGTCGACGGGCGACGTCTTCCGGGACGCGGCCTTGCGGGCGCGGTCCAGGCAGGCATTCACCGTGATGCGGTGCAGCCAGGTCGTGACGGCCGACTGGCCACGGAAGGTGTGGGCGGCCCGGTAGGCGGACACGAGGGCATCCTGGACGGCGTCGGCGGCCTCCTCGCGGTCCCCCAGTGTGCGCAGTGCCACCGCCCAGAGCCGGTCCCGGTGCCGCCGAACGAGTTCCGTGAAGGCGTCCGAATCCCCCTCCACGTGCCAGGCCAGGAGATCCTGATCGCTCGCCCCGCTGTGATCAGCGCTGTGCGCCATCGGACCCCCTCCCGTCTGTGACTCTCAGCCCATGAACTTCACGTCGGTGATCGCCTGCTTGTAGCCAGGGTCGCTGTACTGGTCACCGGCCGCATTGGGCACATCGGTGAGCCAGACGAGAACGTACCGGGTCTTCACCGACTTCTTGGCGGAGATCTTGAGTTCTGTCCCTGTGGTCCGGTTGGAAGCGATCTTCGTCATGGAGCTGAGGGGAGCGGACGACGACAGGGAGTCGGCCGCGTAGAGCGTGGCCGTGGTGTGGTCGCCGGAGTAGTACAGCCCTATCGAGGCCGCCGACACCTCCTGTGCCGAGCCGAGGTCGTAGACGATGCCGACGCCCTGCTTGTACGGAGCCAGCGTGGGACCGCCCCTGAAGGAGTAGGTCCGCCAGTACGTCGACCCGCTGCTGTCGTACGTCAGGCCCACATCGCTGGGATGCTGGGCCTTCCCGTCCGGGTAGTACTCCGCTGCGCTCTTGATGCTGAGTGTCGTGACGGGCTTGGCTTTGTCGGTGCCCTTGCCATTGCCGTCGGTCGGCTGGCTCGTGTCCGGCTCGCTGGACTGGCTGCCCTGGTTCATGAGCGCGTCGGCCAGCTGCCAGCTGCCGAGACCGAGTGCGGCGATCAGCAGGGCCGAGACGGCCCACTTGAGGGCCTTGCCGGTCCGGCTCTGGAGCGGGGCAGGCGGAGCCTGCAGGGGCTGTGTGACACCGGAGTGGGGGGCCGGACGGCCGTACGTGCCCTGCTGGTACGTGGTGTGCTGGTAATCGGGCGGCGCGGTGAACGCGGGCTCCGGCGGGCGGATGCGGGGCATCTCGCCGATCGCCTTGACCAACTCCTCTGGCGTCGTGCACGGAGACTCATGGCGGGAGGCGGTGGCGCCGTCGTTGACGAGCGCCCGCATGGACAGCTCCGACAGCCCTCGGTGGACGCCCGCCCGGACCTGGTCGGGCGCGATGAGGCCGACGCCCTTGGGAAGCCCGGAGAGGCCGTGCGCGTCGATCTCGTACGGCCAGCGCTGGGTGAGCGCCGCGTACAGCAGTGCACCGATCGCCTCGGTGTCCGTGCGCTGGGGGGTGTCCGAGCCGATGCCGCGCAGCGCGGCGTTCACCGCGAGACCACGAATGCGCCACTGGCCGGCGGCGGAACGCAGCACCGCACTCGGGTTGAGCCGCAGATGCGAGAGGCCCTCCCGGTGCGCGGCGGCCATGGCGTGGGAGAGCTGCGTGACCATCTGGTACGCGTCATGCGGTTCCAGCGGACCCGACGCCAGCAGAGTCGTCAGTTCCGTGGCGTCGGGCAGCCATTCGTGCACCACGTACACGAGGTCGTTCTCCTCGACCGCGTCCAGCACCTGGACGAAGCGGGGATCACCCAGCAACGCTGAGGAGCGGGCCGCCGCCAGCACGGACCGAGCACGTGTGTGATCGGCGGGCAGTACATGCACTCCGACCGCGCGACGCAGTTTCTCGTCCACGGCACGCCAACTACTGAAACCGTCCAGACGGGTGACGCACTCTTCGAGGCGGTAGCGCCTGGCGAGCTTGTGCCCGCTGTGCAGTTCGGGCGGTGTCGTCTTGGAAGGGCCCTCGGAACCGCCGCTCCCCTGTGCCTCTTCGCTCGCCGAGCTTTCCGTGTCCCGCTCCCGGTTCTGGGCCTCCCCGTCGGCCGTGGACTGGTCCGCTTGTGCGGTCAGCGGCTCGTCCCCGCTGTTGTCTGCCACGTCGACGGCAGCTGTGCTCCGTTCCGCCACCGTCGTCCCTGCCTCCCCATCCGTTGAGCGTTCCAAGACGCCAAAGCCAATTGTGCCCACAGTCCGCCGCTATGAGCGACACGCGTCGGCGGACGATGGTTGTGCGCGTACCCCAGCCTCAGCGCCCCAGCCGTCCGCGGACCATACCGACCATCGAGTTGAGCTCTTCGATGCGCATGCGTCGAGCGGCGACGTAGAAGACACCGAGCAGAACGATTCCTCCCCCGAAGAGCGCGAGCAGCGAGCCGCCGACGCCCTGTCCCAGGGCCCGGCTGATGCCGTAGCAGGCGGCACCACTGAGCAGCGCCGCGGGCAGCGAGGCGATGGACAGTCGCGCGTACGTCCGCATGACCCTGGAACCGTCCAGATCCCCGCCCAGCCGCTTCTTGAGACGACGCCAGGCCACGCCGACACCGATCATGTAGGCCAGACCGTACGAGGCCGCCATGCCGACCACCGCCCAGCGGGCCGGGATCACGAAGAAGCAGACCGCCGAGGCACTCGCGTTGACCGCCGCCACGATGACCGTGTTGTAGAAGGGCGTCCGGGTGTCCTCGTACGCGTAGAAGGCGCGGAGGACGACGTACTGCACGGAGTACGGGATCAGGCCGAGCCCGAAGGCCATCAGCATGAAGCCCATGTTCGTCGCCGCGCCGGTGCCGGACGAACCGAAGATCAGCGTGCACATCGGGATGCCGAGCGAGACGAAGCCGAAGGCGATCGGCACGATGGCGACCGCCGTGGTGCGCAGGCCCTGTGAGATGTCGTCACGCACGGCGCCGGCGTCGTCCTCGGCGGCCGAGCGCGAGATGCGGGGCAGGAGGGCGGCCATGAGCGAGACGGTGATGATGGCCTGCGGCAGGCCCCAGATGAGCTGGGCGTTGGCGTAGGCGCTGAATCCGGTACCGGCGATCCTCGTCTCTGTGACCGCTGCGGTCGCCAGCTGAGTCACCACGAGGGCGCCCGCTTGGTTGGCTAGGACGAACAGGATCGTCCACTTGGCGAGCATCGCGGCCTTGCCCAGACCGTGTCCCTTCCAGTCGAAGCGCAGCCGCAGCCGGAAGCCGGTTTCCCGCAGGTACGGGATCATCGCCAGGGCTTGGACCACGAGGCCCAGGAGAATGCCGATGCCGAGCAGCCGCTCCCCCTCTGGGGGAATGTTCTCGACCGTCATGTGGGAGTTGGCGGCGCTGCCGTAGACCCAGAGGAACGCGCCGAGAGTGACGATGATGACGATGTTGTTGAGGACCGGAGTCCACATCATCGCGCCGAAGCGCCCACGGGCGTTGAGGATCTGCCCCATCACCACGTGAATGCCCATGAAGAAGATCGAGGGCAGGAAGTACCGGGTGAAGGTGACGGCGACGTCGTTGGCTTCGGCGTTCGTGGCGAGGGGGGTCGACAATGCCCGAACCAGTAGTGGCGCGGCGAACATGGCTAGCGCTGTGAGGAGACCGAGGATCATCATGACCAGGGTCAGCAGCCTGTTGGCGTACGCCTCTCCACCGTCATCGTCCTCTTTCATGGCCCGTACGAGCTGAGGCACGAAGACTGAGTTGAGACCACCGCCGACGGTGAGGATGTAGATCATCGTCGGCAACTGATAGGCGACTTGGAAGGACTCACCGAGAAGGGCGAGACCGAGCGCCGAAACGATCATCGCCGAGCGGATGAACCCCGTGAGGCGCGACACCATGGTGCCCGCCGCCATGACGGCGCTCGACTTCAGCAGGCCCGAGGCCCGCCCGCCCTTCTTCGCGGCCGGCGCGGGCGTGGGAACAGGGGCGGGCTCCTCGCGGACCGCACGGTCGGGACCCGGGCCCGGGGACGGGGGCGGGGTCGGACCCGGAACGGACGGCTGCCCCACCGGGGAGCCGCCCTGCTGCTGGTCGCGGAAGAGATAGGCGAAGGCGTCCGGCTCGTGGCGCTCCTCACCGGCCTGCGTCACCAGGTCGTCCACGCCGACGAACTGGGTGGTCCGGGCGTCGTCCCCGTACGGCAGATGCCGTGTCGGCCCCTCGGGCTCGGGCGCCGGGGTCTGGGCCCACACGCGAGGGTCGGGCGCGTACTGCGGCGCCGACGGCTGTGCGTAGAGCGGTTGCTGCGGCTGGTAGGTGCCCGGAGCCGGTGGCGGGTGGGCGGCGCGGTCGTAGAGCGCCTCGGCGACCGGGTCCTGGGCGGCGAGATCCCGAGCGCGGTAGGGGTCCTGGTCGTAGGCGTCCTGGAGGTACATGTCCGCGGGGGGCTGCGGCGGCACCTGGCCCGGCCCGGGCAGCGGGCCGTCGGGGTACCCCGAGTCGGCCGCGCCCTGGCCGCGGTCACCGTCGTACGGCGCGTTCATGGTTACCCCACCTCATCGTCCCCGGGCCAACCGGCCACGACAATCGCTCAACGGTCCACTCTCTCACCCGTGCCGGACGGGTCGGCGCTTTCCGGAGCGGTGTCCGGTGCCGGGTCACTCCGGTGCTCCGGCTCGTCCGGCACGGACTTCACCGGGCGCTCCTCCTCGGCAGTGTGTACGACTGAAGCCGCCTCGGTGTTCGCGTCGTCGTCCTTCGAGGCGCTGTCCGACGCCTCGTCGTCCGTCGGGGCTCCCTCCGCCTCCACTCGGGCGGCGGCGCGCTTGCGTTGGGTGTACATCCGGAAACCGGCGAGGACGAGGAGCAGGACGCCACCGGCGATGACCAGCATCACCGTAGGGGTGACCTCGGTGACGTCCACCGTGAAGCTGACCTCGTCACCATACTTCTCGCCGTCCATGGTGTAGAGCTGGGCGACGACGGTGACCGGCCCGTTGGCCTCGGCGTTGGTGGTGAACTTCACCGACTCGCTGTGCCCACCGGAGATGTCGACGGACTGCTCGTCGAAGGAATCGTCACCGATCTTCAGACGCTTCGGTGCATTGGACGAGAGGCGCAGCTTCAGGTTGTCGACACCCTGCACGAGGTTGTTCTGCACGGTCACGGGGATCGTCGCGCTGCGGCCCGAGAGCTTCGTCTCGGACTTCTCGATCAACCGCACCTGCTCGGTGAGCGAGTTGAGGTACGACTGGACGCCGTTGCGGTAGATCGCAGCGTCCATGGAACGGCCTCGCCAGGAGGTGGACATCTCCCGGTCCATGGTCCTGCCGAACGGCGTGACCACTCGGGACTGGTCGGAGAGGATCACCTTGAAGCGATCCAGGTCGGCCTGCGTGGTCCGGATCTCCTCGAAGGCGGACTTCGCCAGTGCCTGCTTCCGCAGTTTCGAGGGGTACGCGGTGGCCGGCGGAATCCTGGTGGTCGCGCTCGGATCGGGCTTCGCGGCGGCGGCAGCCGAGAGTTCCTGGGGCTGCGACCAGTTTCCGCCCTGAAGGGCGGTGAGAGCCTGCGCCATCGTCTGCGCCTGGCTGGCCGACGGCATGCGCTGCGGAGCGATCACGATGCTGCGCTGCTTGCCGTTCTGGAGGTCCGTCGTCAGGCTCTGGGCGAGGAACCGCTGAACCGCCAGCGTGGAACTCTCGGCCTTCGTCATGTCGCCCTGGAAGGCCGTCGACAGTCGGGCGTCCGCGACCACCGCCGTGGTGCCGCCGCCGACGGGCCGAGCCGCGTTGGGTGTGTAGGACAGGCTGCTGCTCTCCTGCAGGCTGTCGCTGCGGGCGATCACCTTGTCCGCGCCCGCGGAGATGGCGACCTTCACGATGGACGGGTCGACGGCGCCGTTCACGGGCCAGGCGAAGTCCGTCTCCGGCTCCACCCGGAGGATGTTCTCGACTGTGTCGGCGGCCACGTCGGTGGCGTCTTTCAGGCGGCTGAGCGAACCGGTGATCGTCTTGCCGTTGTGGGCCAGCGCCGCGAGGTCGGGGTCGGCGAAGGGGAGGGCGATCACCTCCTCGCCCTGGACCGCTGTCTCCAGCTCCGCCAGCCATTCCTTGGCGACGGCCTGATTCCTGCCGGCGACGGTGGTGTCCCCGCTGCGGACCTGGTAGCCGCCCGTCATCGCGACGACGGATGCCAGCAGGTCCGGATCGATCACCCAGGTGACGTCCAGGTCCTTGCCCAGCGTCAGTAGCTGCTCCAGGCGTCCGCCCGCGGAGATCTCCTTGGCCAGGTCGTCGTTGAGGAAGACGGGCGTCTGCTGCTCCCCGGGACCGGTCTCGGCCGTCAGGTGGGTGCTGGAGATCAGCGGCCAGAGAAACGTGCTCTTCGTCTTGGTGCCCGCCTCGTCGGGCTGCCAGGGCAAGAACGTGCGCTGGATGCCGAGGACCTGGTCGTACTGAGCTGCGGCGGTCCTGCCCGAGAGGGAGACCCCCAGCTGATAGACACCGTCCGAGTCGAGGTCCAGTTCCTTGACGGGCACGGAGATGGTGAAGGGCTGCGCCACTCCCGAGGCGAGCGCGGAGAACTTCTGCGTGTACTTTCCGCCGACCTCGGGCCCGTCGGTGTACTGGTCGAAGCCGGTCCGTTTGGCCGCGTCGTCGATGGACGAGCGGCCCTTCACGGCAGCCGGGGCCACCCGCAGGCCCACATGGGCGTCCGTGACGGTCTGCTTGCCCTTGTTCGTGACCGTGCCCGAGACGGTGACGGTGTCGCCTTCGGTGGGCACGCTGGGACTGAGTGAGTCGAGGGAGACCTCGACGGTGTTCGACCCCGTGGCCTCGGCCAGAGAGACCTTCGGGGCCGCCTGCGCGGCAGGGGCCGCGGGCAGCTGGAACAGGCCGGCCAGCAGGGGGGCCCCAGCGAGGAGAGCCCCGGTGCGCAGCAGCCACCGGCGGGCAGGTGAGGGACTCGTCCCCTGGAAGTCTGCCGCCTCGGCCACGCGCTCGCCCGTCTCTCGTCGTCGTCAGTGGTCGTCGGAATGTGCGTCCACGCATGGTAACGATGTGCGCTGAGAGGAAGTGCCGCGGTCCGCTCCACAAGATCGGGGAACGAGGTCGGGCTGTCCCCGTATGTGCACGTATCAAAGGGCTGGGGTCGGGGTTCACCTGCGCGAATCCCTTGTGCACGTTCAATGGAGGCGACCGCGGCCACCGGCGCCCCGTACCCTTTTCAGTTGTGCCGAACGCCAACGAAGACAACAGTGCCCTGAGCCAGGTGCAGCGCCGTGCAGTGAGCGAACTGCTGAGGGTGTCCCCTGTCGCCGACGACCTCGCTCGCCGTTTCCAGGAGGCCGGGTTCTCGCTCGCCCTGGTCGGCGGTTCGGTCAGGGACGCGTTGCTCGGCCGGCTCGGCAACGACCTGGACTTCACGACGGACGCCCGCCCCGAAGACGTGTTGAGGATCGTGCGGCCCTGGGCGGACGCCATCTGGGAGGTCGGGATCGCGTTCGGCACGGTGGGCGCTCAGAAGGACGGCTACCAGATCGAGGTCACGACCTACCGGTCAGAGGCGTACGACCGGACCTCGCGCAAGCCCGAGGTGTCGTACGGCGACTCGATCGAGGATGATCTCGTGCGCCGTGACTTCACCGTGAACGCGATGGCGGTGGCCTTGCCCGAGAAGGAGTTCATCGACCCGCACGGCGGGCTGGAGGACCTCTCGGCGCGCGTCCTGCGCACCCCCGGCACACCTGAGGCGTCCTTCTCCGATGATCCGCTGCGCATGATGAGGGCCGCGCGCTTCGCTGCCCAGCTGGGCTTCGAGGTGGCTCCGGAGGTCGTCTCGGCGATGGGCGACATGGCCGGCCGTCTTGACATCGTCTCGGCTGAGCGGGTGCGGGACGAGCTGAACAAGTTGATCCTGTCCGCCCACCCCCGTGAGGGCCTGACCCTCCTGGTCGACACCGGTCTCGCCGAGCACGTCCTGCCCGAGCTGCCGGCGCTGCGGCTGGAACGTGACGAGCATCATCGGCACAAGGACGTCTACGACCACACACTGATCGTTCTGGAGCAGGCGATCGCGCTGGAGGAGAGCGGGCCGGACCTCACGCTGCGGCTCGCCGCGCTGCTGCACGACATCGGCAAGCCCCGTACCCGTCGTTTCGAGAAGGACGGCCGGGTCTCCTTCCACCACCATGAGGTGGTGGGCGCCAAGATGACCAAGAAGCGCATGACCGCCCTCAAGTACTCCAACGACCAGGTCAAGGATGTCTCGCGGTTGGTGGAACTCCACCTGCGCTTCCACGGATACGGCACCGGCGAGTGGACGGACTCCGCTGTCCGCCGCTATGTGCGAGACGCCGGCCCGCTCCTGGACCGCCTCCACAAGCTGACCCGCTCCGACTGCACCACACGGAACAAGCGCAAGGCGAGCGCTCTCTCCCGGGCGTACGACGGCCTGGAGGAGCGCATCGCCCAGCTCCAGGAGCAGGAGGAACTGGACGCCATCCGCCCGGATCTCGACGGCAATCAGATCATGGAGATTTTGGGTGTCGGGCCCGGCCCCGTGATCGGGCAGGCGTACAAGTTCCTGCTGGAGCTGCGTCTGGAGAACGGGCCGATGGAGCACGACGAGGCCGTGACAGCACTCAAGGAGTGGTGGGCGGAGGCGTCGCAGGTTTCCTGACGGCGCCAGTCGGTTGTCTTCGGCCGGCATCGGCGCGACGGCGATGTTTCACGTGAAACCGAGCTCGATGTTTCACGTGAAACATCGCCGTCGCCGTATCAGCTCCGCCGGGCCACGCCGAGGCGGGCCATAGTCACAGCGATCACTCCGTAGATCACCGCCACGGTGACCACCAGGGCGGCCGAGCGGCCGTCCGGTGGGAGCATCAGGGCGGCCACGGCAGCGGCGCCGACGAAGGCGACGTTGAACAGGACGTCGTAGAGGGAGAAGATCCGTCCCCGGTAGCCGTCCTCGACGGAGGACTGGACGATCGTGTCCGTCGAGATCTTCGCTCCCTGTGTGACCAGACCCAGGACGAAGGCCGCGATCAGTATGGGCACCTCCGTGAAGGGCAGGCCGAGCGCCGGTTCCAGCACGGCGGCGGCCGCGGAGCAGGTGACGATCCAGAGGCCGGGGCCCAGCCGCCCCGCGGCCCAGGGGGTGATCACCGCCGCGGTGAAGAATCCCGCTCCCGAGATGCCGACGGCGAGACCGAGGAGTGCCAATCCCTCATCGGAGTCGGACACCCCCGAGCTGTCGGACGACCAGGCGTAGCGGCAGAGCATGAGCACCATGACGGTCAGGGCGCCGTAGCAGAATCGCATCAGCGTCATAGAGGCCAGCGCCCAGGCAGCCGCCCGCCGTCCCGGCTCGGCGAGATGCCGTACGCCCGCTGCCAGACCCCGCGCGGTGCCGGCGAGGGCGGCCCACAGCCGTGGCTGCACCAGCTCGGGATCCGGGCCGAGCAGCTCCCGGGCGATACGCAGGGAGGCCAGTGCGGCGCAGAGGTAGAGGCACGCGCCCAGGAGGACCACCGCGGCGTCGGAGTCCGACGCCACGAGCCGTACGGCGAAGGCGAGTCCGCCGCCTGCGGTCGCAGCCAGCGTCCCGGCTGTCGGCGAGAGCGAGTTGGCGATCACCAGGCGGTCGGCGTCCACTACACGGGGCAGTGAGGCGGAGAGGCCCGCCAGGACGAAGCGATTGACCGCCGTCACGCACAGCGCGGAGGCGTAGAAGAGCCAGTCGGGCACATGGCTCAGGACCAGGACGGCCGTCAGCGAAGCCAGGAGGGCGCGGAGCAGGTTGCCGTACAGCAGCACCTGGCGACGTCGCCAGCGGTCGAGCAGGACGCCGGCGAAGGGGCCGACGAGGGAATACGGAAGAAGGAGGACCGCCATCGCGGAGGCGATCGCGGCGGCCGACGTCTGTTTCTCGGGCGAGAAGACGACGTACGTGGCCAGCGCGACCTGGTAGACGCCGTCGGCGCCCTGGGACAGCAGCCGTACGGCGAGCAGATGCCGGAAGTCCCGGAAACGGAGCAGGACGCGCAGGTCGCGCACGACGGACATGGGGCACAGCCTCACACACAGGGAAGGCCCCCGGGCACCTGCTTGAGTTCTAGTGGTCGTCGCAACACCCCAGTTCAAGGGGTGCAATGGACTTCGAGATCCGCGAGAACAAGAGGCCGGGGGCCGGGAAACTGACCCGGGAGCGGGCCGCATACTTCCAGCTCATGGAGCAGGGCTACAGCACCCGGGAAGCGGCCCGCATCGTCGGGATCAACCTCCGCACGGGCAAGAGGTGGCGTAACGGCCGCCAGGCGTCCGGCGGCAGCAAGGCGGTTGCTCCGATCTATCAGGAGCCCAGGCAGGCACCCGTGCCACCGGAGCCGGAGGGACCGCCTCAGCCGTCGCGGTATCTCCAGGAGCACGACCGCATCCACATCGCCGACCGGCTGCGTGAGAAGGCATCCGTCCGGCAGATCGCCGCCGAGCTGGGCCGCAGCCCCTCCACCATCAGCCGCGAGATACGCCGCAACCGCCGAGCCATGCCCAAGGGAGGATGGACCTACCAGCCCTTCCATGCCCACCGCCGTGCCGAACGGCGCCGCCCCCGGCCCAAGGTGGGCAAGATCGGCCAGAACCCCGAGCTGCGGGACTTCGTCCAGGAACACCTGACGATGCGGTGGAGCCCCGAGCAGATCTGCCAGTCTCTGCGAGCACGCTTCCCCGACCGGCCGGAGATGCACGTGGTCCACGAGACGATCTACCAGGCCCTCTACGTCCAAGGCCGTGGTGAACTGCGCCGGGAGCCGGCCCGCGCTCTGCGCACCGGACGTGCCGTGCGCCGCCCGCACCGCCACGCAGCCAAGCGGATCTCCCGGCCGGTCAAGAACATGGTCATGATCAGTGACCGGCCGGCCGAAGCGGAGGACCGGGCCGCCCCCGGGCACTGGGAGGGCGACCTCATCATCGGCAAGGACGGCCGTTCCGCCATCGGCACCCTCGTCGAACGCTCCACCCGCTAAGTGATGCTCGTGCATCTGCCACACGGACACAGTGCCCTCGCGACCCGCAATGCGCTCACCACTACCGTTCAGACCCTCCCGCAGCACCTGTGGCGATCCCTGACCTGGGACCAGGGCTCGGAGATGGCCGCCCACAGCGCGTTCACCGTCGCCACCGACATCCCGGTCTACTTCTGCAACCCGGCCAGTCCCTGGCAACGCGGCTCGAACGAGAACACGAACGGCCTGCTGCGGCATTATTTCCCCAAGAGCACCGACCTCAGCGACCACACACCCGAGCACCTGGAGACGGTGGCCGCCGAACTCAACAGCCGCCCACGCAAAACGCTCGGCTGGGAAACCCCAGCCGAGCGCCTCGCTAAGCTACTGGACCTAGCCAGCTGACCAGCAGTGTTGCGACGACCCTTCGAATTCGCCCCTGACCCGGGGGCCTGCAAGGCCCACTACGAGCGCGTGATCAGCGCTCGACCTCGCCCTTGATGAACTTCTCGACGTTCTCACGGGCCTGGTCGTCGAAGTACTGCACCGGCGGGGACTTCATGAAGTACGACGACGCCGACAGGATCGGGCCGCCGATGCCCCGGTCCTTGGCGATCTTCGCGGCGCGCAGCGCGTCGATGATGACACCGGCGGAGTTCGGGGAGTCCCAGACCTCGAGCTTGTACTCCAGGTTCAACGGGACGTCACCGAAGGCACGGCCCTCCAGGCGGACGTACGCCCACTTGCGGTCGTCGAGCCAGGCGACGTAGTCCGACGGGCCGATGTGGACGTTCTTCTCGCCGAGCTCCCGGTCGGGGATCTGGGAAGTGACGGCCTGGGTCTTGGAGATCTTCTTGGACTCCAGGCGGTCGCGCTCCAGCATGTTCTTGAAGTCCATGTTGCCGCCGACGTTCAGCTGCATCGTGCGGTCCAGGATCACACCCCGGTCCTCGAACAGCTTCGCCATGACGCGGTGGGTGATGGTGGCACCCACCTGGGACTTGATGTCGTCACCGATGATCGGGACGCCGGCCTCGATGAACTTGTCCGCCCACTCCTTGGTGCCGGCGATGAAGACCGGAAGGGCGTTGACGAAGGCGACCTTGGCGTCGATGGCGCACTGGGCGTAGAACTTCGCCGCGTCCTCGGAACCGACGGGCAGGTAGCAGACGAGGACGTCGACCTGCTTGTCCTTGAGGATCTGGACCACGTCGACCGGGTCCTCGGCGGACTCCTCGATGGTCTCGCGGTAGTACTTGCCGAGGCCGTCCAGCGTGTGGCCGCGCTGCACGGTCACACCCGTGCTCGGCACGTCACAGATCTTGATCGTGTTGTTCTCGGAGGCGCCGATGGCGTCCGCGAGGTCCAGACCGACCTTCTTGGCGTCGACGTCGAAGGCGGCGACGAACTCCACGTCCCTGACGTGGTAGTCCCCGAACTGCACGTGCATGAGGCCCGGGACCTTGGACGCCGGGTCGGCGTCCTTGTAGTACTCGACTCCCTGCACCAGCGACGCGGCGCAGTTGCCCACACCGACGACGGCTACGCGAACCGAACCCATTCCGGTTGCTCCCTGTGTGTACGAGTGAGGTCCTGGCAGGGACCTCACGTGGTGGTGTCGCCGGGCGCATCCGGACCGGGGGCGTCCCCGGTCCGGGGCAGGGCGCCCGGCGCTCCCTCTGTGGTGTCGCGAGCGGGCTCTCGGTGGGCGGGGCCCTTCAGGTCCCGTCCCGCCCGCTCGCTCTCGATGAGCTCGTTCAGCCAGCGCACTTCGCGCTCCACGGACTCCATCCCGTGGCGCTGGAGCTCAAGCGTGTAGTCGTCGAGGCGCTCGCGGGTGCGTGTCAGAGAGACACGCATCTTCTCCAGCCGTTCCTCCAAACGGCTGCGACGGCCCTCCAGGACGCGCATCCGCACGTCCCGGGAGGTCTGCCCGAAGAACGCGAAGCGAGCGGCGAAGTGCTCGTCCTCGTAAGCGTCGGGACCCGTCTGCGAGAGCAGCTCCTCGAAGTGCTCCTTACCTTCCGCCGTCAACCGGTAGACGATCTTGGCGCGGCGACCCGTGAGCGGGACGGCGGCAGCATCCTCCGAGGTACCGCCGGACTCCTCGATCAACCAGCCGTTGGCGACCAGCGTCTTGAGGCAGGGGTAGAGCGTCCCGTAGCTGAAGGCCCGGAACACACCCAACGACGTGTTGAGTCGTTTGCGCAGCTCATAGCCGTGCATTGGGGCTTCGCGGAGCAGACCGAGGACGGCGAACTCGAGTATTCCGGAGCGCCGGCTCATCGTCGCCTCCCGTCTCCCGCTCGCCCTGTCGACACGATGTATGCCGAGCTGATGTATCGACTCGATACATCACGACGATAGAACGCCCCTACGGATGCGACAAGTGGGGATCCGGTGAACGGGGTCACATCACCGATTAGTAGGAAGCAAGTTGCCTGATTTGGGGTGAAGTTAAGTCCCCAGTGGGTTTGGGCGGTGCGTAGTCTGTGCGGCATGCACACCACTGGGAACCGAGTGACGTTTGAGCACGTCGTCGTCCTGGGTGCGGTACGGATGAATGCCAACACGACCGCATCCGTACTTCGGGGGGACCGGAAACCAGCCGCCGTTTCCAGGCGCGCACGGGTGCGCCTGCCCGAGGAGTAGTCGTTCGATGAGCGAGCACCGTCGCAAACCGCCGCAGCCGCAGGGAGGCGGACGTGCCGCGGCCCGACGCGGCCAGTCGGCGTCCTCCGGCCGCCGCGCTGCACCGCGGGGCGCCACCGGGTCACTTTCCGAAACCTATGGTGCGGGAGGTGAGGAGTCCCCGTACGAGGGCCGCGCCGCGACTCGACGTGCGGCGCAGAGAAGTACCGGCGTGGGTCCGGGCGGTGGTCGTCGTAGAGCGGCCGAGCCCGCGGGCCGTGGGCCGGGTCGTGGCCGAGGGCGCGCCGTTCCACCCGGAAAACAGCGCTTTATCGACTACCCGCGTGCCGGCAGGTACGGGGCGATGCGGTGGGTGCCCTCGTGGCGCCAGGTGACAGGGCTGTTCATCGGCTTCTTCGGCTGCCTCGTGGCGGCTGCGGGCATCGGGTACGCGGTGGTTGCGGTACCCGACCCGGCTCAGGCCGCGACGGCGCAGAACAACGTCTACTACTGGTCGGACGGCTCGCAGATGGTCGCGACGGGTGGCGAGGTCAACCGCCAGATCATCGCGTACGAGAAGATCCCCAAGGCGATGCGTCACGCTGTCATGTCGGCCGAGAACAAGACGTTCGAGACCGACAGCGGCGTCGACCCGATGGGTATCGCCCGCGCCGTCGTCAACATGGCCAAGGGCGGTCAGACGCAGGGTGGTTCCACCATCACCCAGCAGTACGTGAAGAACGCCATGCTCGAGGACCAGTCGCAGACGCTGTCCCGGAAGGTGAAGGAACTCTTCATCTCGGTGAAGGTGGGCGCCTCCGTCGACAAGGACGAGATCATGCGCGGCTACCTGAACACGGCCTACTTCGGCCGTGGCGCCTATGGTCTCCAGGCGGCTGCCCGCACCTACTTCGGCAAGGACGCGGAGAAGCTCAACCCGAGCCAGTGCGCCTTCCTCGCGGCGGTTCTCAAGGGCGCCACGTACTACGACCCGGCAGGTGCGACGTCGATCGACCCGGCCGCCTCGTCGGAGGCGAACACCAAGCGGGCCACGGAACGCTGGGGCTGGATCCTCAACGAGATGGTCAAGGACAAGCATCTGTCCGCGGCCGAGAAGGCCAAGTACCCCAACTTCCCCAAGATCCAGCCCCCCCGCTCGAACGCACAGCTCGGCGGCCAGATCGGTTACCTGGTCGACACGGCCAAGGGCTACATCCTCAACAACACCGACATCACGCAGAAGCAGCTCGAGCAGGGCGGCTACGAGATCCACACGACCTTTGACAGGAAGAAGGTCAAGGAACTCGAGAAGGCCGTGACGAAGGTCCGCAAGGAGAACATCGATCCGGACCTGCGTCCGAAGACCGACACCCATGTGCAGTTCGGTGGCGCGTCGGTGAACCCGAAGTCGGGTGCCATCGAGGCGATCTACGGTGGCGTGGACGCGACCAAGCACTTCACCAACAACGCCGACGTCACCGGAGCGCAGGTCGGCTCGGTGTTCAAGCCCTACGTCCTGGCGGCGGCCATGACCTGGGGCAAGCGCGACCCTGGCCTCGATCCCGACCAGGCGCAGGACGAGCGGACCATCGTCTCGCCGAAGAGCCTCTACAGCGGGAAGAACAACCTCAAGATCAGGGACTACAACGGCGACATCTGGACCAACGAAGAGGGCAAGGAGTGGCTGCAGGCCAACGACGGCGACGAGTCGTACGGCAGCCCGCCGAAGTACCAGATCGATCTCCGTGAGGCGATGAGGGTCTCGGCGAACTCCCCCTACGTCCAGCTGGGCATGGACGTCGGTCTGGACCGGGTGAAGGAGGCGGCCATGGAGGCAGGCCTCAAGGAAGGCAGCCTGACCGGCACGGGCTTCCCGTCCTTCTCGATCGGTATCTCGGACCCGAGCGCGATCCGCATGGCGGGTTCGTACGCGACCTTCGCCGCCAGCGGCAAGCAGAACGAACCGTTCTCGGTCAAGAGCGTCGAGTACGAGGGGCTGACCAGGTTCAAGCACGACGACATCGCCGATACCAAGCGGGCCTTCACGACGGAGGTCGCCGACAACGTGACCGACGTCCTCAAGACCGTCGTCGAGGAGGGAACCGGTACGTCGGCTCAGCTGACCGGCCGCGAGGTGGCGGGCAAGACCGGCACCACCGACGGCAACAAGTCGGCCTGGTTCGTCGGGTACACCCCCCAGTTGTCGACGGCGATCAGCATGTACCGCATGGACGACGACGAGTCGAACAAGAACCGCAAGTTCCTGGAGATGTACGGCACGGGCGGCCAGAAGACGATCCACGGTGCCTCGTTCCCGGCCGAGATCTGGCACGACTACATGGAGGACGCGCTCAAGGGCCAGCCGGCGGAGGACTTCCCGGAGCCGGACCCGATCGGCGTGATCATCAACGATGATCCGGACCCGACGCCGACCCCGACGGTGACCGAGTCGGAGGAGGAGTCGCCCGAGCCGAGTCCGACGCCGTCCGAGAGCGAGCCTCTGCCCTCGCCGACACCCAGTGAGCCCTGCCGCAACCCGTTCAATCCCACCTGTGAGGAGACCGGTGGCACCGACACGGGTGGCACGGATACCGGTGGAATCGACGGCGGGGTGACCGCGTCACCTTCAGAGTCAGAGGATGATTCGAGAGGCAATCAGAACGGGGGGCTCTTCGGAGGCAACGACGGGTAGCTCCCCGCCCGGCAGCATCTGTTTCACGTGAAACATGGGCCACCGCACCGATCGGGTGCGGTGGCCCTCGCCGTGTCCCTAGTAGAACCCGATGCGGTGGCGGCCTATGTTTCACGTGAAACATAGGCCGCCGGATACGACGGGATGCTGTGCTCCTCGGCGTATCCCTAGGTGCGTACGGCAGGATGTGCGGCATGCCCAGTGCAGAGACGACGCGAGTGAGCACGGACGAGCCGGAGCCGGTGCGGCCCACCAAGGAGGACGAGGTCGCTTCGACCGGCAGTGAGCTGATCGGCGGACCGATCGGGCGCCGGGCGCTGCTCGGCACGTCCTGGTGGACGCCGGTACGGGTCGTCGCACTGGTGGCCATCGGCATGTTCGCGCTCGGCATGGTGCAGAAGCTGCCCTGCTACGACGGCGCCTGGTTCTTCGGAGCCAGCTCCCAGTACACGCACGCCTGCTACTCGGACATTCCGCATCTCTACCAGGGGCGTGGGTTCGCGGACGGCCTCGTGCCGTACTTCGACAAGATCCCTGGCGACATGGAGTACCTGGAGTACCCGGTACTGACCGGCGTGTTCATGGAGGTCGCCGCCTGGCTCACCCCGGGCAGCGGCACCATCCAGGACCAGGAGCAGTGGTACTGGATGGTCAACGCCGGGATGCTGATGGCGTGTGCGGCGGTCATCGCGGTCTGCTGCGCGCGCATTCACCGCCGACGCCCGTGGGACGGCCTTCTGGTGGCGCTGGCGCCCGCTTTCGCGCTGACTGCCACCATCAACTGGGACCTCCTCGCGGTCGCCCTGCTGGCCGCCGCGATGCTGATGTGGTCGCGTCGGCGGCCGCTCGCCTTCGGCGTGCTGATCGGGCTCGCGACGGCCGCCAAGTTCTACCCGTTTCTCGTGCTCGGACCCCTCTTCGTGCTGTGTTGGCGAGCGGGCAAGTGGCGCGCGTTCGCGACCGCGCTGCTCGGTGCCGTCGGGGCATGGCTCGCGGTGAACCTTCCGGTGATGCTGCTGGCACCCGACGGATGGTCGAAGTTCTACCGCTTCAGCCAGGAGCGTGGTGTGGACTTCGGTTCCTTCTTCCTTGTCGTCTCGCAGCGGCTCAACATCCAGATCACCGCCGAGACGGCAAACGCGTACGCGATGGTCTCGATGGTGATCGTCTGTACAGGCATCGTCGCGCTCACGCTCACCGCCCCGCGCCGCCCGCGCTTCGCGCAGCTCGCCTTCCTGATCGTCGCGGCCTTCATCCTCACCAACAAGGTCTACTCGCCGCAGTACGTGCTCTGGCTGGTTCCGCTCGCCGCCCTGGCCCGGCCCCGCTGGCGGGACTTCCTGATCTGGCAGGCCTGCGAGGTGGCCTACTTCCTGGGGATCTGGATGTACCTCGCGTACACGACCAGCGGCGACGCTCACAAGGGCCTGCCTGCCGAGGGGTACCAACTCGCCATCATGGCGCACCTGTTGGGCACGCTCTACCTGTGCGTCGTCGTCGTGTGCGACATCTTCATGCCCGAGCGCGACGTGGTGCGCAGGGCCGGTGACGACGATCCCTCCGGAGGAGTGCTCGACGGCGCGGAGGATCTCCACGTGTTCGGCGCGGCCGCTCATCCCCCGAGGCACGCGATGCCCTTCGAAGGGCCTCAGGTGGAATGGGGCAGTCGTGGCCCAGGGGGTGGTTCGCTCTGAGCGAACAGGCCGGAGGGCGCCCCAGGAACAACGCGAAGGCCGTACACGAAATCTCGTGTACGGCCTTCCGCGTGTCCTCGCGGGCTGACGCGTTCGGTGTTCCCGTCCTTCGGGACAGGGGCTCAGCGGTCGACGATCCGGTCGAACTGCGTGGTGGTGTGTCGCAGATGGGCCACCAGTTCCTCGCCGACCTTGGGCTCCGGGGCGTCCGACGGCACGAAAAGGATCGACACCTGCATGTGGGGCGGCTCGGCGAACCAGCGCTGCTTGCCGCCCCAGACGAACGGAGAAAGGTTCCGGTTGACCGTGGCGAGACCCGCGCGGGCGACGCCCTTGGCGCGCGGCATGACACCGTGCAGTGCCTTCGGGGCCTCCAAGCCCACTCCGTGCGACGTACCGCCGGCCACGACCACCAGGAAGCCGTCGGAGGCCGCCTTCTGCTGCCGGTAGCCGAAACGGTCGCCCTTGGCGACGCGCGTGACGTCCAGCACGGCACCGCGGTACTCGGTCGCCTCGTGGTCGCCCAGCCACAGCCGGGTGCCGATGCGGGCCCGGAAGCGGGTCTGCGGGAACTGCTGTTGGAGGCGGATGAGGTCCTCGGACTTGAGGTGGCTGACGAACATGGTGTGCAGTGGCAGGCGGGCAGCCCGCAGCCGGTCCATCCAGCCGATGACCTCCTCGACGGCGTCCGAGCCGTCGGTGCGGTCCAGCGGCAGGTGGATGGCGAAGCCCTCCAGACGCACGTTCTCTATGGCCGCGTGCAGCTGGGGCAGTTCCTGCTCGCTCACCCCGTGCCGCTTCATCGAGGACATGACCTCGATGACGACCCGGGCGCCCACGAGGCCGTACACGCCGTCGACCGACGACACGGAGCGGATGACGCGGTCGGGCAGGGGGACGGGCTCCTCAGCGCGCCGGTAGGGCGTCAGCACCAGCAGGTCACCGCTGAACCAGTCCTTGATCCGGGCGGCCTCGTACGTGGTGCCGACGGCGAGGATGTCCGACCCGAGACGCGTGGCCTCTTCCGCCAGCTTCTCGTGCCCGAAGCCGTAGCCGTTGCCCTTGCAGACGGGGACGAGTCCCGGGAACTGCTCCTGAACGTGCTTGTGGTGTGCCCGCCAGCGCGCGGTGTCGACGTACAGCGTGAGCGCCATGGACGGTCCCGGAACCTTTCTCGTGGCTGCGGTGTATCAGAGGTATGGAAGCAAAAACGGGGGCGTCAGCGGCGCGACATGTAGATGTCGAGCGCCTTGTGGAGCAACTTGTTCAGCGGGAAGTCCCACTCACCGAGGTATTCGGCGGCCTGTCCGCCCGTGCCCACCTTGAACTGGATCAGGCCGAAGAGGTGATCCGTCTCGTCCAGCGAGTCGGAGATGCCTCGCAGGTCGTAGACGGTGGCGCCGAGGGCGTAGGCGTCGCGCAGCATGCGCCACTGCATCGCGTTCGAGGGCCGGACCTCGCGGCCGATGTTGTCCGAGGCCCCGTAGGAGTACCAGACGTGTCCGCCGACGACGAGCATGGTCGCCGCGGACAGGTTCACGCCGTTGTGCCGGGCGAAATAGAGCCGCATGCGGTTGGGGTCCTCGGTGTTGAGAGCCGTCCACATGCGCTGGAAGTACGACAGCGGGCGGGGCCGGAAGCGGTCGCGCACGGCCGTGATCTCGTAGAGCCGCTGCCACTCCTCCAGGTCGTGGTAGCCGCCCTGGACGACCTCGACCCCGGCCTTTTCGGCCTTCTTGATGTTGCGGCGCCACAGCTGGTTGAAGTTCTTGTGGACCTCTTCCAGGGACCGGTTGGCGAGCGGCACCTGATAGACGTACCGCGGCTGCACGTCACCGAAGCCGGCTCCGCCGTCCTCTCCCTGCTGCCAGCCCATGCGGCGCAGCTTGTCGGCGACCTCGAAGGCCCGCGGCTCGATGAAGTCGGCCTCGATGTCGCGCAGGCGCTTCACGTCCGGGTTCTGGATGCCCGCCTTGATGGAGGTGGCCTCCCAGCGCCGGATGATCACCGGCGGGCCCATCTTCACCGAGAAGGCGCCCTGGTGCTTCAGATGCGCGAGCATCGGCTCCAGCCAGTCGGTGAGGTTCGGAGCGAACCAGTTGATGACCGGACCCTCGGGCAGATACGCGAGGTAGCGCTTGATCTTGGGCAGCTGGCGGTACAGCACCAGGCCGGCGCCCACCATCTCGCCGGTCTTGTCGTCGAACCACCCGAGGCTCTCGGAGCGCCACTCGGCCTTGACGTCGGCCCAGGCCGGGACCTGCATGTGGCTAGCCGAGGGCAGGCTCTGGATGTATGCCAGATGCTGCTCACGGCTGATCGTCCTCAGGGTCAGGCTCATTCGGGGCGCTCCTCGGGCTGGTGTGTCCCCATGGGTACAGGGGCTCCGGCTCTCGCGCCGAAGCCTACTGCGCCCTGCGGGCGCCCCGAATGGCTGTATGGCACCTGGAGCCCGCCCAGCACATGGTCAGGACGTCAGGTGGTGTTATTCGGCCGCTTGGTCCGATGTGAGACCACGGACAGCATGGGGCACAGTCCGCCGACCGCTCGACGGGAGTCGCGGAGTCAGCCGATGATCCCGCCGAAGAGACCTCCGTGGGCCATGCCGAGGAAGAATCCGACGGCCGAGGCACCGAGACCCACGATCAGGCCGAAGCGCTCACGGGTCGTCTCCGAGATGAACTGTCCGTATGCGCCGGTCAGAATCCCCACCAGGCCCGTCCAGGAACTGAGCAGGTGCAGGTGGTGGAACATCGCCGTGATGAACGAGACCGCCCCGAGTACGAGCGTCACGGCGAGCAGGGTGTCCTGCACGGGGTGGGGCTTGTCGTCGGTGGCGAACAGGGAGCCGGCGATGTTGGGTCGCAATGTCTGTGCCATGGGGCACCTCCTGCGGAAAACGGCGCATCGTAGCGCCATACACACCCGATGTGTACAGATTGACGGTCACCACCACCGGATTTCAACCGGAAGCGGGTGTGCGGGTAGTCTGTACCGTCTGCACCGGTGTC
Source organism: Streptomyces sp. MB09-02B (assembly GCF_033794485.1). NCBI lineage: Bacteria > Bacillati > Actinomycetota > Actinomycetes > Kitasatosporales > Streptomycetaceae > Streptomyces > Streptomyces sp. MB09-02B. Next base: position 54,496 of record NZ_JARGEE010000002.1, on the reverse strand, counting down.
TGCCCAGGCCATGACAGGAACCCCCTCTCGGGGACCCAGATTGTCAGTGGCTGCCGATACCGTTGCGTACGCATCACAACCCTCCTGCCACGGAACGACCGTGGCCGCTGAGTCCAAAGGAGGTGGGTTCTACATGCGTCACTACGAGGTGATGGTCATCCTCGACCCCGATCTGGAGGAGCGCGCCGTCGCCCCCCTGATCGAGAACTTCCTCTCCGTCGTCCGTGAGGGCAACGGAAAGGTCGAGAAGGTCGACACCTGGGGCCGTCGTCGTCTCTCGTACGAGATCAAGAAGAAGCCTGAGGGCATCTACTCGGTCATCGACCTGCAGGCCGAGCCTGCGGTCGTCAAGGAGCTCGACCGCCAGATGAACCTGAACGAGTCGGTCCTCCGGACCAAGGTCCTCCGCCCCGAGACCCACTGAGCGTCCCGCTCAGCTGATCTCGGGATTCGAGTAGCAGCAACCAAGCAGCCAGAGCAGCAAACCCGCCGAGAGGTTCCCCATGGCAGGCGAGACCGTCATCACGGTCGTCGGCAATCTTGTCGACGACCCCGAGCTGCGCTTCACCCCTTCCGGTGCGGCGGTCGCGAAGTTCCGTGTCGCGTCCACCCCGCGCACCTTCGACCGTCAGACCAACGAGTGGAAGGACGGCGAGAGCCTGTTCCTGACCTGCTCGGTCTGGCGTCAGGCGGCGGAGAACGTCGCCGAGTCGCTCCAGCGAGGCATGCGCGTCATCGTGCAGGGCCGGCTGAAGCAGCGGTCCTACGAGGACCGTGAGGGCGTCAAGCGCACGGTCTACGAGCTGGACGTCGAGGAAGTCGGCGCCAGCCTGCGCAGTGCCACGGCCAAGGTGACCAAGACCGCCGGAGGCGGCCGCGGTGGCCAGGGCGGTTATGGCGGCGGTAGTGGTGGCGGCCAGGGTGGCGGTGGCTGGGGCGGAGGCCCCGGTGGCGGCCAGCAGGGCGGCGGCGCTCCCGCTGACGACCCGTGGGCCAGCGGCGCTCCCGCCAGTGGCAACCAGGGCGGCGGCGGTGGCGGCGGCTGGGGCGGAAGCTCCGGCGGCGGCGGCGGTGGCGGCTACTCGGACGAGCCCCCCTTCTAAGCCTGCGAGGCCGGAGCACCGGTCGTCGAGGTCGAGGGCGGGGCCGCACCCCAAACTTCTTGATCACACAGGAGAAACACCATGGCGAAGCCGCCTGTGCGCAAGCCGAAGAAAAAGGTCTGCGCTTTCTGCAAGGACAAGGTCACGTACGTGGACTACAAGGACACGAACATGCTGCGGAAGTTCATTTCCGACCGCGGCAAGATCCGTGCCCGCCGCGTGACCGGCAACTGCACGCAGCACCAGCGTGACGTCGCCACGGCCGTCAAGAACAGCCGTGAGATGGCGCTGCTGCCCTACACGTCCACCGCGCGATAAGGGAAGGGTGACCGACACATGAAGATCATCCTCACCCACGAGGTTTCCGGCCTCGGCGCTGCTGGCGACGTCGTCGACGTCAAGGACGGCTACGCTCGCAACTACCTGATCCCGCGGAAGTTCGCGATCCGTTGGACCAAGGGTGGCGAGAAGGACGTCGAGCAGATCCGTCGCGCTCGCAAGATCCACGAGATCCAGACCATCGAGCAGGCCAACCAGATCAAGGGTCAGCTCGAGGCCGTCAAGGTCCGTCTGGCTGTCCGCTCCGGCGACGCCGGTCGTCTTTTCGGTTCCGTCACCCCGGCCGACATCGCTTCCGCGATCAAGGCTTCCGGTGGCCCCGAGGTCGACAAGCGCCGCATCGAGCTGGGTGCTCCGATCAAGACGCTGGGCGCTCATGAGACGTCCGTGCGTCTGCACCCCGAGGTTGCCGCCAAGGTCAACATCGAGGTCATCGCGGCCTAAGGGTCGCGCTCGCTGAAGCGGTGTATGGGGCCGCACCCTGCGAAGGGGTGCGGCCCCACATGCTTGTCGCGGCGATGTTTCACGTGAAACGGCGCGAGCTTCACCGCGTTCTCGCCGCGGGATCGCCCGAACGCTCAGCGCGTCGCTCCGGTGACGATCCAGAGCCCGGACCGGGATCGCAGCCACAGGGTCGACATGCGGGTTGCCATCATCAGCGTCATGGCGCCCCAGAGGGCGGTCAGACCACCGCCGAAGGTGGGGACGAGCAGCGCGGCCGGGACGAAGACCGCCAAGGTCAGGAGCATGGCCCGGGCGAGGTAGGGGCCGTCCCCCGCGCCCATCAGTACTCCGTCGAGTACGAAGACGACACCGGAGATCGGCTGGGCGAGGGCCACCACGATCAGAGCGGGCAGCGCCGCCTTCTGGACCGTCGGATCGCTGGTGAAGAGCGGGATGAACAAGGGGCGGGCGGCAACCACCAGGAGGCCGAGCAGGGAACCTGTGGCTACTCCCCACTGCACCATCCGGCGGCAGGCATCGCGGGCTCCTTGGGCGTCACCCGCGCCGAGGTAGCGGCCGATGATGGCCTGCCCGGCGATGGCGATCGCATCCAGGGCGAAGGCGAGCAGAGTCCAGAGCGAGAGGATGATCTGGTGGGCTGCGATGTCCTCGTCCCCGAGCCGGGCCGCCACCGCGGTGGCGATCATGAGGATCGCTCGCAGCGAGAGCGTGCGGACCAGTAGAGGCACCCCCGCCTGAGCCGAGGCTCGTATGCCGGCGACGTCCGGACGCAGTGAGGCGTCGTGCCTGCGGGCGCCACGGATCACGACCCCCAGGTAGGCGGCAGCCATGCCGAGTTGAGCGATGACCGTTCCCCAGGCGGACCCTGCGATACCCAGGTCGGCCCCGTAGACGAGGCCCGCGTTCAAGGCGCCGTTGGCCACGAAGCCCGCCACGGCGACGTACAGAGGTGTCTTCGTGTCCTGGAGACCACGCAGGACACCTGAGGCGGCGAGCACGACGAGCATGGCCGGGATGCCGAGCGCCGAGATCTGCAGATAGGTCGTGGCGTAGGGAGCCGCCGTGTCCGAGGCTCCGAAAAGGGCTACGAGGGTGGGGGCCGTGGGAACGACAACGGCGACGACGGCCGCTCCCAGCAACAGGGCGAGCCAGATACCGTCCACGCCCTGGCGGATGGCGGCCCGCAGATCTCCGGCTCCGACGCGGCGGGCGACGGCTGCCGTGGTGGCGTAGGCGAGGAAGACGAAGACGCTCACCGCGGTGACGAGGAGGGCTGAGGCGACACCGAGACCGGCCAGTTGCGCGGTGCCGAGGTGGCCGACGACGGCGGTGTCGACCATGAGGAAGAGCGGCTCCGCGACGAGCGCGCCGAAGGCCGGAACGGCAAGGGTGACGATCTCTCGATCGTGTCGGCGCCGGGTGGCCTTGGTGGTCGCGGAAGCCTGTGTCATGAGCACCAATCTAATCTTCCACAGGTAAGAGATGCAATGCGCTTGTGACTGTTACATATCGGCGGATGGGGCGTGTTCTTGTGTACCGATCGAGGTGATCTTGATCCGGTCGGGAAAGTTTTTCTTCTGCACAGCCCGTGGATGGCAAAGGTGCAGGTCATGGTGCCCGTGGACGCGTAGCTCGGGTCTTGTTCACAGGCCTGTCCACCGAGTCGTGCACAGGTTTTGCGGAGTTCTCCACAGCATCTGGCCCGTCGTCCACATGGCCTGTGGATAACCAGATTGGCTGACGGTGCCGACGGGCCTACGGTGGTGCGGCGCCCACTCCCTGGCTGATCACGGAAAACCTCGCAAAACCGACGCGCCAGAACCGGAGTTGGGCCTCTCATTTGTCAGTGTCGTGCCGTAGAAATGAGAAGCACGGCGAGGTCCGCTCGGCGGACGGGAGGAGGTCGCTCGGTGAGCATTTCCGAGCCCCTGGACGACCCGTGGGCCGACAGCGGCCCCAGTGATCGTCTGCCCCCTTCCCGCCGGCGTCCGGACGGCGACCGGAGCAGGGACGAGCGGCACGACCGGGGCCGGGACAACGGGGAGTGGGAGGGCGGGGGTTCGGCCTTCGAACGCGTACCGCCGCAGGACCTCGACGCCGAGCAGTCCGTCCTCGGCGGCATGCTGCTGTCCAAGGACGCCATCGCCGACGTGGTCGAGATCCTCAAGGGTCCCGACTTCTACAAGCCGGCGCACGAAACCATCTACCAGGCGATCCTCGACGTCTATGCCAAGGGCGAGCCCGCCGACCCCATCACCATCGCCGCCGAACTCACCAAGCGCGGCGAGATCACCAAGGTGGGCGGCGCCTCCTATTTGCACACGCTCGTCCAGACGGTTCCGACGGCGGCGAACGCCGAGTACTACGCGGAGATCGTCCACGAGCGCGCCGTCCTGCGCCGCCTCGTCGAGGCCGGAACCCGCATCACCCAGATGGGATACGCGGCCGACGACGACGTGGATGAGATCGTCAACAGGGCCCAGGCCGAGATCTTCGCGGTCACCGAGCAGCGCACGACCGAGGACTATCTGCCGCTCGGCGACATCATGGAGGGCGCACTCGACGAGATCGAGGCGATCGGTTCTCGGTCGGGGGAGATGACCGGAGTGCCGACCGGCTTCACAGACCTCGACCAGCTCACCAACGGTCTGCACCCGGGCCAGATGATCATCATCGCGGCCCGTCCCGCCATGGGTAAGTCCACGCTGGCGCTGGACTTCGCGCGCGCTTGTTCGATCAAGCACAACATGCCGAGCGTGATTTTCTCGCTCGAGATGGGGCGCAACGAGATCGCGATGCGTCTGCTCTCGGCCGAGGCGCGCGTGGCCCTTCACCACATGCGGTCCGGCACGATGACGGACGAGGACTGGACGCGGCTGGCCCGCAGGATGCCCGACGTGTCGGCTGCGCCGCTCTACATCGACGACTCCCCCAACCTGTCGATGATGGAGATCCGCGCCAAGTGCCGGCGCTTGAAGCAGCGCAACGACCTGAAGCTCGTCATCATCGACTACCTGCAGCTGATGCAGTCCGGCGGCAAGCGGTCCGAGAGCCGCCAGCAGGAAGTCTCGGACATGTCGCGAAACCTGAAGCTGCTGGCCAAGGAGCTGGAGCTGCCGGTGATCGCCCTGTCGCAGCTCAACCGTGGCCCCGAGCAGCGTACGGACAAGAAGCCCATGGTCTCCGACCTGCGTGAGTCGGGATCGATCGAGCAGGACGCGGACATGGTGATCCTGTTGCATCGCGAGGACGCCTACGAGAAGGAGTCGCCGCGCGCCGGCGAGGCCGACATCATCGTGGGCAAGCACCGTAACGGTCCGACGGCCACGATCACGGTCGCCTTCCAGGGCCACTACTCGCGGTTCGTGGACATGGCACAGACCTGACCCGGCTAAATGCGCTCGACTCCCGGTGCGGGGCCCGGTGGACTGAGCGCATGACAACACCTCAAGAAGAACTGCTTCCCGCCACGCGCCGGGCGCTGTTGCACCGCATTGCCATCGCTCAGACCGAGGGGCGGGCGCCGTCTCTGGTCGCCGCGGTGGTCCGGGGCGGGGAGACGGTGTGGAACGGGGCGCGGACCTCGGTGGACGGGCATGGGCCGGACGCGAACGTGCAGTACCGGATCGGCTCGATCACCAAGACGTTCACCGCCGTGCTGGTCATGCGGCTGCGTGACGAGGGCGCACTGGACCTCGGTGACCCGCTGGAGAAGCATCTGCCGGGCACCGGGGCGGGGGAGGCGACCATCGCCGACCTGCTCGCGCACACCGGAGGGCTGGCGGCGGAGACCCCTTCACCCTGGTGGGAGCGCACCCCGGGGGCCCTGCGTCCGGAGCTCGCCGATGTTCTGGGGGAGCAGCCCCATCGCCATCCTGTGGGCCGTCGCTTCCACTACTCCAACCCCGGCTTCACGCTCCTCGGCGCGCTCGTCGAGCAACTGCGAGGTGCACCCTGGGAAGAGGTCCTGCGACGAGAGGTGCTCGAACCCCTCGGCCTGCGCCGCACGACATGGCACCCGGAGGCGCCGCACGCCGGTGGCTGGGCCGTGCACCCGTGGGCGGACGTGATGCTGCCGGAGCAGGTCGAGGACCTGGGACGCATGGGTCCTGCCGGTCAACTCTGGTCCACAGCAGGTGACTTGGCTCGCTTCGCGGTCTTCCTGGCAAAGGGGGACGAGCGAGTGCTGAGTGCGGAGTCGGTCCAGGAGATGCGGACGCCGGCCGCGCCGGGGGAGGCCGCCGATGTGGCGGCCGGAGCGGCGTACGGGCTCGGGATGCAGCTGCAGCACCGCAACGGCCGGTTCCTCGTCGGTCACGGAGGCTCGGTCCCCGGCTTCCTCGCCCAGCTCACCATCAGCGTCGAGGACGACGTGGCAGCCGTCGTGCTGACCAACTGCACCTCCGGGCCGGTGGTGTCGGAGGTGGCTGCCGACCTCGTACGCATCGTGGCGGAGGCCGAGCCGCTGATCCCCGAGCCGTGGCGGCCGCTGACCGAAGTGGACCGCTCGACCCTGGAGTTGGTCGGACCTTGGTACTGGGGGACATACAGCTTCGTGCTGCGGCTTGCCGCCGAGGGAGGTCTTTCGCTGGAGCCGCTCGCCGCCACCCTGCGCGGTGCTCGCTTCCGGCGCGAGGACGATGGCAGCTGGACGGGGCTCAACGGCTACTTCGCCGGAGAGCTCCTGCGGGCCGTAAGAGGGCCCGACGGAGCCGTCAGTCACCTGGACCTCGGATCCTTCGTGTTCACGCGTCAGCCGTACGACGAGGGGGCTCCGGTGCCCGGTGGAGTGGATCCCGAGGGGTGGCGGGGGATCGCGTAGACACGGTTCTACTGCTGCGGGGGTCGGCGGCGTGCGATGTTTCACGTGAAACAGGACTCCACAGTCCTACGGGGGGCGCTGTTCAGAGCGGCAGTTTGAAACCCACGTGGGTGGCTTCGAAGCCGAGCCGCTCGTAGAAGCGATGGGCTTCGGTGCGCGCCACATCGGATGTCAGCTGCACCAACTGACAGCCCTGAGCTCTCGACGAGTCGATCGCCCACTCGATGAGCCGTGTACCGAGGCCGCTGCCGCGCTCGTCGGTGTGCACTCGTACGCCTTCGATGATCGCGCGGGTGGAGGCACGTCGGGAGAGTCCCGGAACGATCGTCAGCTGGAGCGTCCCGACGACACGGCCCTGACGCACGGCGACCACCACGTGCTGGTGGGGATCGCCACGAAGACGCTTCAGGGCGGTGAGGTAGGGGGCCAGGTCGTCCGGTGACTCGCGTTGCGCGCCCAGGGGGTCGTCGGCCAGCATCGCGACGATCTCCGGGACGTCGTCCTCGGTCGCCGGGCGAATGTCCAGATCTCCCATGCCCGCACCTTACGCGGACACGTTCAGGGACTCCACGACGTGGACGAGCGGGGCCAGTTCGGAGTCCTCGGCGGCGGAGTCCAGGGCCTCGTGCAGGGCGGCGGCATTGGTGGGGCGTGCTGCCGCGAGGAGTCGCAAACCCGCCTCGGGGACATGGGTGTAGCGGGAACTGTGGGGGTGGACGCTCAGCGGGCGCCTGCCCACCACTGACAGCCTGCTGGACGAGATCGCTCGGTACCAGCCTCAGCCCGCTGCCACGGTCAGCGGCGCGTAGCGCCTGGCCCAGTCACCCGGCAGCTCGGAGATCCCGTACGTCATCACGGAGTTGAAGGCGATCGACGCCAGCCCGTGGTCCTTCACCCACGTCAGCAGCTCCTCGTGGCGAACGTCGATGTCGGTGCGCAACGGCCGGTCCGTGCGGGAGGCGAGGGAAGCGATGAGCGCCTTCGCCACCTCCGCGTCACGGGCGATCAGTGGACCGACGACCTGGTCGTTCAGATTGGGCCAGGCCGCCGCGTATCCGATGATCCGGCCGTTCTCCTCCGCGACGCGCAGCTGGTCGGCGAAGGCGGGAAGCCGGGTAAGGACATGGGTGCGGTCCGTGCCGAAGACCTCTTCGTCGAGCCGAAGGATCGTGGTGAGATCCTCGGCTGTGGCCGGGCGAGTGGAAACCGCAGGGTCCGGACCCGTTGCCGTGAAGTGCCCGCGCACCATCTCGGCCCGTCCGGTGACCTTGAAGCCCAGCTCCTCGTAGAGCGGCCGTCCGTGCGGGGTGGCGTGCAGCGTCAGTGGTGTCGTGCCCATCTCCGCGAGGACATGGCGCATCAGGCGGCGGCCGATGCCCTGGCGGGCATGCCGCTCCGCGACCAGCACCATGCCGATTGCCCCTAGATCCGGGCGGCCTACTGGGCCGTATTCGGTGACTACGCACGCGGTGACCAGGCCGCCCTCGGGGTCATCGACGCCATACCCGGTGCCTGCCGACAGCAGCAGCCCCCACTTGTGTTCCTCGCGAGGCCAGCCCCGGTCCTCGGACAGGTCGGCGCAGGCAGCGAGATCGCGAGGCGTCAGACGGCGGATGGGCAGAGGGAGGGGGGAAGGTGTCGGCACGCAGGTCAGGCTGTCCGACGTACACCCCTGGCGTCCACCGGTTTGCCGTCGACGTGCGCCGTTTTGGCCATGTCGTGCACAAGTGGACAGCGCTTGGACGGATGTTTCACGTGAAACATCCGCCTCTGGACATACGCGCACAGGCGCGGCCGGACTTGGATCCATGATGTGACGCATTCGGGGCAGGTGGCGGAGATCCGCGATCGGAGGGGTTGTTGTTCGTGTGCGTGCGCGGGGACGCAGGATCTGTGAAATGCCTATGAAGGGGTATGGCGTACCCGGTAATTGAAGGAATCACTGATTCGCACCCGCTGAATTGCCGGTATGGCCAGGGGGGACTTGTGTGCGGCGGCCCTGCCGGTAGGGTCGAGTCCGGTTCGTGTCCGAAGTGAGATGCAGTCGTCTCATGGTGGGGGTGCGAACGCAGCTCAATGCAGCCTAACCGGACAGGGAGATCGAGAACCTGCGTTTGCCGCTACGAGACGGGGTGTTCGCGCGCTGTGGAACGCTGCCGTGGTTGCTGCGGCTCACGTCACACTCTCATCTACTTGTCCGTACGGAGCGGGAATCCGGGTTGAATGTGGCCGCATTGGTCGACGGGGAAAGAGCAAGGCCGTCCGCGGGGGAAAACGTGCGACTTCCGGCTGGAGGCCGTACGCAGATCGACCGAAAGATGCTCGAGGCGAGGCAGACCATGGACGCTCCGACCACCACGTCGGCCGACAACGGTACTTCGGGGGACGCTGACGGAGGCGGATGGTTCACGCCTCGCACATCGCCGCCGCCTCCTGGCGGGGACCAGGAGCCGGACGGCAATCGCCTCGCAGGCCTGCGGCCCGTGGGCCGCCCCCAAGAGCCACCGAACGGTCCGCAGCAGCGGGAAGGCGCCGCGCGGGAGCGAATACAGACCGGCGCGGACCTTCCTCCCAGCGCCCCACTCAGCCCTCCGCCCCACCCGGATCACGACCCCGACCACTCCGTCTTCGACCCGCTCGTGCCGGACGAACGTGCCGGACACACTGCGACCGCTTCCCCCGACGCCGTTCTCATCCGCCGGAGCATGGCCGAGGTCGGACCCGTGGCCGACAAGGTCACCTCGTACTTCTACGCGCTGCTCTTCGTCCAGCACCCCGAGCTGCGCTCGATGTTTCCCCCGGCGATGGACGCCCAGCGCGACCGCTTGCTCAAGGCGCTGCTGACCGCTGCCGAGCACATCGACAACACTCCCGTCCTCGTCGACTACCTGCAGAACCTCGGCCGTGGCCACCGCAAGTACGGGACCCAGGCCGAGCACTACCCGGCCGTCGGAGAGTGTCTGATCGGCGCGTTGAGCCGGTACGCCAAGGCGAGCTGGAACGACGAGACCGAGGCCGCCTGGGTCCGGGCGTACACGACGATCTCCCAGGTGATGATCGACGCGGCGGCCGCGGACGAACTGCGTTCCCCGCCATGGTGGCTCGCCGAGGTCGTCTCACACGATCTGCGAACGGCTGACACAGCGATCCTCACCGTCCGGCCGAACCAGCCGTACCCCTTCCTCGCCGGGCAGTACACGAGCCTGGAGACCCCCTGGTGGCCGCGGATCTGGCGGCACTACTCGTTCGCCTCCGCGCCCCGTTCGGACGGGTTGCTGTCGTTCCATGTGAAGGCGATCGCCGCGGGCTGGGTCTCCAACTCTCTCGTACACCGCGCGCGGCCCGGCGACGTGCTGCGACTGGGACCGCCGGCCGGCGCGATGACCGTCGACCACACCAGCGACAGCGGCCTGCTCTGTATGGGCGGGGGCACCGGTATAGCGCCGATCAAGGCCATGGTGGAGGACGTGGCCGAACACGGACGGCACCGCCCCGTCGAGGTCTTCTACGGAGCCCGCACCGGCCAGGACCTCTATGACCTCGACTCCCTGCTACGGCTGCAGCAGAGCAACTCGTGGCTCGAGGTTCGCCCGGTCGTGGACAAGCACGGACTGCTCCAACTGCCCGACGCCATACGTGACCACGGGCCCTGGAACGGGTACGACGCCTACCTCTCCGGACCGCCCGGCATGATCCGCAGCGGGGTGGACGCGTTGAAGGCAGCCGGTATCCCCGCCGACCGCATACGCCACGACTCGGTGGAGGAACTGGTGGCCGCCGGGGACTGACGGCTCGGACCAGCACAGCGGCTGACGGCCTGGACCGGGCGAGCGGCTGGTGTCCGGCGGTCGTCCGTGGACGTTCAGCCCAGGTCCGGACGTTCAGCCCAGGTCCGGCGCGTGCATCGCCCGTACGCCCTCGATGTTCCCGTCCAGGTAGTGCCGCAGGGACAACGGGACGAGGTGTACGGAGGCGATGCCGACCCGGGTGAAGGGGATGCGCACGATCTCGTACTCCCCCAGAGGCTCGTCCACCTCGGGCCCGTGTCGTTTGGAGGGGTCCATGGACTCCAGCCGGCAGACGAAGAAATGCTGGACCTTCACCCCGGTGGCGCCACCGTCCTCGCCGATGTGCTCGACGGTGTCCACGAAACAGGGCACCACATCGGTGATCTTGGCGCCGAGTTCTTCGTGCACTTCGCGGTGGAGCGCGTCGACGACAGTGGTGTCCTCCGGCTCGACACCGCCGCCCGGCGTGAGCCAGTAGGGATCCATGCCCGGCTTGGTCCGCTTGATCAGGATCAGGTCGTCGCCGTCGAGCAGGACGGCGCGGGCGGTGCGCTTGACCACGGGTCGTACGGTCATGGGAGAAATGTGGCCCCGCATGTTCCACGTGAAACATCACCGGGGCGAGGAAGAGGTGCACCCGGCGCTCGCGGGCGGTCCGCGGCCGGCACCCCCTCTGCCCAGAGCTCAGAGGGTGCCTCAGGACCAGTTCGCCGCGGTCCCCAGCAGCCACTCGTGCGCCCGCGCGATGTGCGGCATGGCCAGCGTGCCGGTACGGACCACCAGGAAATAGGTCCGCAACGGGGGCACCGCGGGTTCGAGGAGCGTGACGAGGTCACCGCGTTCCAGGGCGGAAGCGCACAGGTAGCGGGGGACCACGGCCAGTCCGGCGCCCGAGACCGCGCAGGCGATGACCGCGCGCAGGTCCGGGACGACGACGGTCCCAGAAGTGGCGGGCCGGGCGTCGAAGACCGAGGCCCAGTAGCGGGCGACGAAGGGCAGTGACTCGTGTACCTCGACGAGGGGAAGCTCCTCCAGCGTGTGCGCCCCCTTGCATCCCGGCCTGCCCGGACCGATCACGTCCGCCCAGCGTGGGGCGGCGACCAGGACGTGCTCCTCGTCGCAGAGCGCGGTCGCGGTGAGCAGGGCACCACGCGGCTGGGCGGTCGTGATGGCCAGGTCGTGGTGTCCGGCTGCGAGGCCCTCCAGTGCCGCGTCCGAGTCTCCGAAGGAGACCCGCAGCGCGAAAGCCTGGCCGTCGTCGCCGGTCAGCTCGGTGAGCGCGGGCAGGGCCCGCTCGGCGGTGAACTCCGGAGGTCCGGCGAGATGGAGGGTCCGTAAGGAAGACTCGTCGTCGAGGCCCGTCTCGGCGATCTCCACCAGCGCGTCGAGATGCGGCGCCGCTTTGTGGGCGAGCTCGTCGCCGATGGTCGTCGGCGTCACCCCCCGGGCCTTGCGCAGGAAGAGTGGGCGGCCCAACTGGCGTTCCAGAGTGCGTATCTGGGAGGTGACGGCCGGCTGCGACAGGCCGAGCAGAGCGGCGGCACGAGTGAAGGAACCGGCCCGGTGCACGGTCACGAACGTCCGCAGTAAGGCCAGATCCATGGTCGCCTCCCGCGCCGCCTCCGGAGCGCCCAACTATAAATAAGTCGATAGGCCCCTGTCGCTACTGTGATTGGACACTGACACAGAGTCAACTAGCCTTGTTCGCGCGGTTCTTCACGCGCGGAACCGGGGACGGTCCGAGCCACGAGGGGGGAGGCTCGGACCGTCCGTTGTACGTAGCGCGGTACTAGTCGGTAGCAACAGCGAGGGCGCGCAGTACGTCCGCCACGAGATCGTCCGTGTCCTCCGCGCCGGCCGAGAAACGGATGAATCCCTCCGGAACCGCGTCACCTCCCCAGCGGCCGCGTCGCTCTGCGGTGGAGCGCACTCCGCCGAAACTCGTGGCGTCGTCCACGAGACGCAGCGCGTCGAGGAAACGGTCGGCACGCGCGCGCGTGGGCAACGCGAACGACACCACACACCCGTAGCGCCGCATCTGCTGCGACGCGATCTTGTGTGAGGGATCGTCGGGCAGCCCCGGATAGCGCACCCCGGTGACCTCGGGCCGGCCCTTGAGCGCCTCGGCCACCGCCAGGGCGTTGACGTTCTGCCGTTCGGCACGCAGCTGGAGCGTGGCGAGCGAGCGGTGCGCGAGCCAGGCCTCCATCGGCCCCGGGATCGCTCCGACGATCTTGCGCCATCGCCTCACACCGGCCATCAGCGCGGGGTCGCGTCCGGCGACGTACCCGAGCAGGACGTCCCCGTGGCCGGTCAGCTGCTTCGTTCCGCTGGCCACGGCGAAGTCGGCGCCCAGAGCCAGTGGACGCTGTCCCAGCGGCGTCGCCAGCGTGTTGTCGACGGCCACGAGACACCCCCGCGCGCGGGCCGCTTCGCTGAGCCGCCGCACGTCGCACACGTCCAGTCCCGGGTTCGACGGCGTCTCGATCCACAGCAGCCGGGCGCCGTCCAGAGCGTCGAGCTGGGCGTCGCCGCCCGTCGGCGCGCTGCGCACCTCGACGCCGTACGACCGCAGCTGTTCACCGGCCAGCGGCAGCACGTTGTAGCCGTCGCTCGGCAGGACGAGGACGTCACCGGAGCGGACCTGGGAGAAGAGAACGGCCGAGATGGCGGCCATGCCGGAGGCGAAGGCGACCGTCTCGACGTCGTCCTGCCCGGGGGCCTCCAGTTCGCCGATGGCGCGTTCCAGAAGCGTCCAGGTGGGGTTCTGGTCGCGTCCGTAGGCGTACGGGCCGGTGGGCTCGCCGGGCAGGTGGTAATGGGCGGCGAAGACCGGCCCGGGGAGGGTGGGCTCGTGCTTGACGGGCTCGGGCAGGCCCGCGCGCACCGCTCGGGTGCCCTCGCCGGGGCCCGAAGCGGGGTTCTCCGTGCTCATGCGGCCCCTACCTCCACCTTCTCGCGTACGGCGGCCAGCAGGCCTGGGCTCGCGGCCTCCACGAGTTCCAGGCACTCCTCGAACCCGTCCATGCCCCCGTAGTAGGGGTCCGGAACGTCGAGGTCGTCGCCGGCGGCTGGGTCGTAGGAGCGCAGGAGGCGGATCTTGTCCGCGTCCGCCGCCGTGGGCGCGAGGCGGCGCAGGGCCTTGAGGTGGCCTTCGTCCAGGGCTATGACGAGATCGAGGCGGGAGAACCACGAGACCTGGAACTGCCGGGCCGCGTGGACGCTGTCGTAGCCGTTCGACTCCAGGACGGAGACCGTGCGCGGATCGGCGGCGTCGCCCTCGTGCCAGCCCCCGGTGCCGGCGCTGTCGACCTCGACCAGCCCGCCGAGCCCCGCCTCCTCCACATGGGCGCGGAAGACGGACTCGGCCATCGGGGAACGGCAGATGTTGCCGGTGCAGACGAAGCAGACTCGGTACGTCATGCGGCCCTCAGTCCCCGTCGGGCAGGACGAGGGAGAGCGCCCAGGAGACGATCGAGATGATCAGGCCGCCGAGAACGGCGGTCCAGAAGCCGTCCACATGGAAACTCAGGTTGAAGACGTCGGCCAGCCACGAGGTGAGCAGGAGCATCAGGGCGTTCACGACCAGCGTGAACAGGCCGAGCGTCAGGATGAACAAAGGGAGGGTCAGCAGCCGCACGAGCGGCTTCACCACCGCGTTCACCAGGCCGAAGACCAGGGCGACCAGCAGCAGCGTGCCGACTTCCTTGCCCGTGCTGTCCCCGGTCAGCGTGATCTTGTCGACCAGCCACACCGCGACCGCCAGGGCACCCGCGTTGGCGATCGTCTTGACTAGGAAATTCATCATGTGTCTGATCGTGGCAGAAGCGATCGGTACGAGTACTGGGCAGGGGCGACAAAGTCGATGAAGGCATTCCGGTTGGATGAACTGGAGGCGGAGCGCGCCGCCAACGACGGTGCCTATCTGCAGTTCCTGCGTGAGCGGAACATGTCGGTCGGTCTGTACGCGCTCGATGCCGGTGAACTCGATCCGCAGAGGCCGCACAGCCAGGACGAGGTGTACCTCGTCGTGAGCGGCCGTGCCTCGCTCACGGTGGGGCTGGAGACGACCCAGGTGGCACGCGGCAGTGTCGTGTACGTGCCGGCCGGCGTCGCCCACAAGTTCCACCACATCACCGAGGACCTGAGGGTCGTGGTGGTCTTCTCTCCGCCGGAGGGCTGACGTCCGCTTCGGCGTTCCCTAGGGGGACGATCAGGGACGGACAAGGGGTGCGAAGCCCCCGGAACGCCCCCGCCTCGCCCTAGCATCGATGACAGGACAGCAGAAGGCCCGGAATCAGTGCCCCGGTGGCGGGCGACGGGTGGAGACACAAGGAGCAAGGGCGATGCGGGAGATCTTCGCGGGGATGCCGTGGTGGGTGAAGTGGATCGCGGTGCCGGTCATCGCCCTGCTGGTGTTCGGAGGGCTGATAGTCAGCGTCGTCCAGGTCGTGGTGACCCTGCTCTTCAAGGTGCTGGTCTTCGTGGCCCTGGTCGGCGGACTGATCTACGTCGTCAGGAAGTTCACGGCGGGATCCTCGTCGCGTGGCGACTGGTGAGGCGTCAGTACGGTGCAACGGCTGTGGCGTGAGTGGGTTAGGCCCGGTCAGGGCGCGCCGGTAACAGGAACGTGAGGTTCCCTCGCCAGGGGGAAGTTTCCCGGCGGGGCGGTCTACGGGTGGTGACGGACGGCTAGAGTCCGGAAACTCGTCGCGGGCTCGATCCCCGCGGGCGGCGCATCTCCTCCCGTGTCCCCCGCACGGGCGGCCCTCCTCGCGCTCCGGGAGTGACCCTTGGCCACGGCTGACACCGCACCAGCAGAACCGCTCTCCCCGTCCGCCCGGCCGCGCTCCCGGTCGCCTCAGAGCGCGGTTCCTCCCACGCAGCCGGGCCCGCGGGCGACGCCTGTGACGACTGCCGAGCCGTCACGTGTCCGTGCCCCGGAGACGCATGGCCCAACGCCACCTCCGCGTACGACGCCCTCGACGGCCCTGGCTCCCCCTCTGCAGCCGCGTACCTCGCCGGGCGAGGAGAACGTGCGGCGGTCGGAGCCTCCTGCCGCCCGGCAGACTGGGCAGCGTCCGGCGGCCGCAGGATCGGCTCTGTCGCCGGTGCAGGGCCCGCCCTCGTCGACCTGTACCGAGGCCCAGCCGCCGGCACCACCGCTCCCGAAACAGGCGCAGACGACAGGACTCATCCGCTCGGTGCCTTCGCACGGGCCCGGGCCGGGGAGGGGGGCCCGCATCCCCTCTCCCGCCCCGGCGACCGTGTCGGAGCCGACTGCCGGCACCCTCATCGGCTCCGTGCAGCGGGCGATGCGGCTGCTGGAAGCCGTCGCCGAGCGGGAACACGGAGCGCCCGCCAAACAGTTGGCACGGGACGCCGGTCTCGCGCTGCCCACGGCGTACCACCTGCTGCGCACCCTGGTCCACGAGGGCTATCTGCGCCGGGAGAAGGGGCTGTTCTTCCTCGGCGAGGCGGCTGAGCGGCTGAGCAGCAGCGGAGCGCAGCAGAAACGTCGCAGCACAGTGGGTGAGGCACTGGCGCACTGGCGGGACGCCCTGGGTGTGCCCGTCTACTTCGCCATCTACCGGGACGGCGAGATCGAGGTCATGTGCGTCGCCGACAGCCCGACGACCCCGGCCGTCGAGGAATGGGCCGACTTCCGCGAGACGGGGCACGCCCACGCCATCGGACAGTGCCTGTTGTCCCAGTTGAGCGAGGAGGCCCGCCGCGACCACCTGGACCGCTATCCGGTGCAGTCGCTCACCCCGTACACCGTTCGTGACGAGGAGACGCTGCTACGGCGCCTCGGACGCCTCGGGCGTATGGAACCGGTGGTAGAGCAGCAGGAGTACGCCCTGGGGACGGTCTGTGCCGCGATTCCCCTCACCGTGGGGACGACTGCCGGGACCCTCGCCATCTCGCTGCCATCGCACCAGGCGGCCCGTCTGTTGCCGGTGGCCCATCAGTTGCAGACCGAGATCGGAAAGCTACTAGGGACACTCGCGATCTCTATCAGCATCTGAAAAATCACTCCTTGTGATCTCTCGTGTACTTTCAGCAAACTTCCAGGGGTGTCAGGCGGATGATTCCTGGCCAGTCGACGAACACGGCGGGGTAGGCGATGCGCGAGTCGGTACAGGCAGAGGTCATGATGAGCTTCCTCGTCTCGGAAGAGCTCTCCTTCCGCATTCCGGTGGAGCTGCGTTACGAGACCTGTGATCCCTACGCTGTGCGGCTGACCTTCCACCTGCCCGGAGATGCCCCGGTGACCTGGGCCTTCGGGCGGGAGCTGCTCATCGACGGGGTGGGGCGGCCGTGCGGGGACGGGGACGTCCACATCGCGCCCGCCGATCCGGAGACGTTCGGCGAGGTCCTGATCCGGCTGCAAGTGGGGAGCGACCAGGCGATGTTCCGGGTCGGCACAGCACCACTGGTGGCCTTCCTGGACCGCACCGACAAGCTCGTGCCGCTGGGGCAGGAGCGTTCCCTCGCCGACTTCGACGCACTGCTCGACGAGGCGCTGGACCGCATCCTGGCGGAGGAGCAGAGCGCGGGCTGAACGTTACGGCGCCGGGGTGCCGTAACGCTTCAGCGCTTGCGGCGGCGCCCTCTTCCGCCGCGCGCCGGAGCGGGCGCGGACGCCGCTTCGGCGCTGCTCGGACGGTCGGCAGAGACGACCAGGGCGGCCAGCGCGGTGGTCACCGGCACCGACGCCACCAGACCGATCGAGCCGACGAGCGTGCGCACGATCTCCTCCGCGACGAGCTCGCTGTTGGCGACCGTGCCGACACTGCTCTGCGCGATCGAGAAGAGCAGCAGCAGCGGCAGCGCGGCACCGGCATAGGCGAGAACGAGGGTGTTGACCACCGACGCGATGTGGTCCCGGCCGATCCGGATCCCCGCGCGGTACAGGTTCCGCCAGCCCATCGTCGGGTTGGCCTCGTGCAGTTCCCAGACCGCCGACGTCTGGGTGACCGTCACGTCGTCGAGCACGCCGAGCGAGCCGATGATGACGCCCGCGAGCAGCAGACCGCTCATGTCGATCGTCGGGTACAGCCCATGGATCAGACCGGTGTTGTCGTCCGTGTTGCCGGTCAGATAGGCCGAGCCGATGAACCCCGAGCCCAGCAGGCCGATCAGCAGGAGCGAGATCAGGGTGCCGATCACCGCCACGGAGGTCCGGGCCGAGAGCCCATGACACATGTAGAGGGCGATGAGCATGATGGCGCTCGCCCCGACCACTGCCACCACCAGCGGGTTCGAGCCCTGAAGGATGGCCGGCAGGATGAAGAGGGTCAGCACCAGGAAGCTGATCGCCAGCGCCACCAGCGCCATGAGGCCGCGCATCCGGCCCACGACCACGACGGAGAGCGCGAAGATCCCGGCGAGCAGCACCATCGGGAACTTCCGGTTCACATCGGTGACCGAGTACTGCAGGTCCTTGGGCGCGGCGGGTTCGTAGGCGACCACGACCTCCTGGCCCTCTTCCAACTGCCGTGACTGGTCCGGCTGGACGATCTCCGTGAAGGTACGGCCCTTGTCGTCGCCGGTGTCGACCCGGACTGTGGCCTTCTTGCACGTGCCGTTCGCCTGCTGTTGGGCGGACGAGCCCTCGGCGGTGGACGTGTCGCCGGTCGGGGTCTCGCCCGAGGCGTTCACCGATGAGCAGCTGACCTCTTCGACCTTGGTGACGGTGGCCTGCTGTGTCTGTCGGTCGAAGCCCACCCCTGTGCGTTCGTGCGCCGGGGCGCCGCCGGGCCAGAGCACGACGAGACCCACGACGACCGCGGTCGCGAAGGGGATCAGCACCGCCGCGATGACCTTGCGCAGGTGCTGCGAAACGGGCGCGGCGGGGCCGTGGCTGTGGCTGTGGGAATGGCCGTGGCCGCCGCCGGAGGACGGGCCTTGGTCGTGGCCGCCTCCGGAGCCGTGGCCGCCTCCGGAGCCGTGGCCGCCTCCGGAGCCGTATCCATGGCCACCGTCGGAGCCATGCCCATGGCCGTTTCCAGGGCCATGGCCGTGGGGCGGCTCGGGGGGCGGAGGCGGGGGCTGCTGCGTCGTGGTCACCGACCGATCATCGCAAGAACGAGCGATGCCCACTGTTCACCGCGCCACATCTGCCGCTAGCGTGGAGGCACCTTTGCACACGCGGGAGCTCGGAGCACCGGGCTGAGAGGGCGTTGACCTCCGCAGACGCGATGTTTCACGTGGAACATCGGCGGGCGGAAATTGCTGCGTCGACCGCTGAACCTGTTACCGGGTAATGCCGGCGTAGGGAGTAGGTCTCATGACCATCGAGGACACACGCACGCCTGCCTCCAGCCAGGGGGACGGGGCACCCGCCGCGTCCCAGGGCGAGAACAGCCAGGGTGAACAGTCCCTGGAGGCCGGGAAGTCCATCGGCTGGCACAAGGCGTACATCGAGGGCTCACGCCCCGATCTGCGCGTGCCGGTCCGCCAGGTGCACCTCACCAACGGACAGTCCGTCACCCTGTACGACACTTCTGGGCCGTACACCGATCCGACCGCGGAGACCGACGTCAGGCGGGGGCTGCTCCCCCTGCGCGAGAACTGGATCATCGCCAGGGGAGACACCGAGGAGTACGCGGGCCGTCCCGTCCGCCCCGAGGACGACGGGATCAAGCACACCTCGCCCCGAGGCGGACTGCGCAATCTCGACGCGGTGTTCCCTGGGCGGCCGCGCCAGCCGCGCCGGAGCCGTGACGGTCAGGCCGTGACCCAACTCGCGTACGCACGACGCGGGGAGATCACACCCGAGATGGAGTACGTGGCCGTCCGGGAGAACGTCTCGCCCGAGGTCGTCCGCGAGGAGATCGCCGCAGGCCGGGCCGTACTGCCCGCGAACGTCAATCACCCCGAGATCGAGCCGATGATCATCGGGAAGCGGTTCCTGGTGAAGGTCAACGCCAACATCGGAAACTCCGCGGTCACTTCCTCCATCGAGGAGGAGGTCGAGAAGATGACGTGGGCGACCCGCTGGGGCGCCGACACGGTCATGGACCTGTCCACCGGCCGGAACATCCACACCACCCGCGAATGGGTGCTGCGCAACTCCCCTGTCCCCATCGGCACGGTGCCGCTGTACCAGGCGCTCGAGAAGGTAGACGGCAAGGCCGAGGAACTCACCTGGGAGATCTACAAGGACACCGTCATCGAGCAGGCCGAACAAGGCGTCGACTACATGACGGTCCACGCGGGCGTGCGCCTCGCGTATGTGCCGCTCACCGCGAACCGCAAGACCGGCATCGTCTCGCGCGGTGGCTCGATCATGGCGGCCTGGTGCCTCGCCCACCACAAGGAGTCGTTCCTCTACGAGAACTTCGAGGAACTGTGCGAGATCCTCGCCGCCTACGACGTCACCTACTCCCTCGGCGACGGCCTTCGGCCCGGCTCCATCGCGGACGCCAACGACGAGGCGCAGTTCGCGGAGTTGCGCACGCTCGGGGAACTGAACCGGATCGCGAAGCGTTTCCACGTACAGACCATGATCGAGGGCCCGGGACATGTCCCGATGCACAAGATCAAGGAGAACATCGATCTGCAGCAGGAGATCTGCGATGAGGCTCCGTTCTATACGCTTGGCCCGCTGACGACGGACGTCGCACCGGCGTACGACCACATCACCTCCGGCATAGGTGCCGCGATGATCGCCTGGTGGGGCACGGCGATGCTCTGCTACGTCACGCCCAAGGAGCACTTGGGACTGCCCAATCGTGACGACGTGAAGACCGGCGTCATCACCTATAAGATCGCGGCCCATGCGGCGGACATCGCCAAGGGACACCCGGGTGCACAGGAGTGGGACGACGCGTTGTCGGACGCCCGCTTCGAGTTCCGCTGGGAGGATCAGTTCAACCTGGCCCTCGACCCCGACACGGCCCGCGAGTTCCACGACGAGACGCTCCCGGCCGAGCCGGCCAAGACGGCTCACTTCTGCTCCATGTGCGGACCGAAGTTCTGCTCGATGAAGATCTCCCAGGACATCCGTCGTGAGCACGGTGGTTCCCGGACCGAGATCGAGGCGGGCATGGCCCAGAAGTCCAAGGAGTTCGCGGAGGCGGGGAACCGGGTGTATCTGCCGATGGCGGACTGACGTCAGTCGCCTGCTCCCCTGAGGCACGGGGCTCAGGGGAGCACCGCCGCTCCGTCAGGCGCGCTGCGCCGTCGTCAGACGCTCAACCTGTTCGCGGCTTGGTCGCAGACGTCCGGTGGGCTCTCGATCTGCACGTCCCCCCAGAACTGTGTGAGCAGAGGCTAGTTCTGGTGCTCGGTGGCGCAGGCAGTGGGCCCTGGGCATCGGGAGACGTCCAAGGAGTTCGCGGAGGCGGGAGCGTCACGTACGGCCGGGAAGTGGGCTCGGGTGCGGCTCCCGCTGCCTGATCGCGGTCGTTGTCAGTCCGGCTGGTGCTCCGGGCCGCCGAAGTCCGGGCTGGAGAAGTCCGGGCTGCTGTAGCTGGGCCGGGAGCGGGCGCCGCCACTGTCCGGGCTGCTGCTGAAGCTCGGACGGTCGTAGCCGAGATGCGGCATACGGCTGGGTGGGGTCGGGCGGTCCGGCTCCAGCAGCAGCGCCGGACCCGGGTTCGCGAGGGCGTCGCGGAGGAACGGCAGGATGCCGCGTTCCAGGAGGGCCTCGCGCCAGGCTTCCCTGGCCCGGGTCAACTCCTCGTTCAGCTCGCTGCGCGCTTCGTCGTCGAGGAGCGCGGTGGCGTTGTTGCGCAGGGCGGTGAGCAGGAGGCCGACCGCGGCCACCAGGATCGCCGCCGCCGTGACCGCGCCGAAGACCCACCCCGTGGTGAGGAGGGTCTCGGCGATCGCCCGCTCGGGATCGAGCGCTTTCATGACGTATCCCACGAGCAGGAAGAGCACCGCCGCGGTTCCGGCGAGGACCGGAGCGAGCACCGCGGCGACGGCACCGGCGCCCGCACCCGCAGCCTCCGTGACCTCGCCCATGGTGGCAGCGAGCCCCACCGTGGAGCCGTCCGGCTCGCTGGAGCCGGACGTCGTCCCCTCTGCGGCGGGCGTGGCCGACGACGGGCTGCGGAATTCGTCGCGGACCTTGACGTAGTACTGGTATTCGGTGGCCGCGGCGGCTGTGATGATCGCCGAGGCGTTGAGGGCCATCGTGCGCAGCTGTTCGGTGTTGAGCCGCTGGAGACCGGCGGCGAATTCCGGGCGGTGTGGTGCGGAGCGCAGCGCCTCGCCGAGGATCCGCTCGTATTCCTGGCGGTCCTCACTGAGCAGGTGCTGCGGAACGCTGTTCATCTGCATCCCCCGATGCTCCGTAGGGCTTGTGGCTCGGCATGCTGACGAGCCGTCGGGCAGAAACGGAGGGGAGCCTGCTACGGATAAGCCGATGGTAGAGCGGTGACGGCAGGCGGTGACAGGGGGTTTGAAGAAATTGGCCCCTGGCCAGCGAAGTCTTCCGACGGTGGACGCCTGCCCGTTGACGGCTCAGGTAGGCAGTGGAAGTTCCTGGACCAGCAGCTTTCCGGCCATGGTCACGCCGCCGTCCATGGCGACGGCCAGACCGTCCGCATAGGTGTACGGTCCGTCGACCGAGGGGCCCGTGCCGTCCTCGCCCTCCTCCGAGCCGACCTCTCCCAGGAGGTAGGGAATCGGGCTGTGACCATGGACGATGCGGCTGCCGCCATACGTTTCGAGCAGCGAGCGCACGGCGTCGGCCCCGCCCTCGTCGCGGAAGGAGAAGCGACGGGTGAACTTGCGGAAGAGGTCCCAGACCTCGTCCGGGTCGTTGCGCGTGATCGTCTCGCGGACGGTGTCGTTGACCGCTTCGATGGAGTCGCCGTAGTCGCGGTAGGCGGTGGTGTCGGAGTGCACCAGGAGGTGGCCGTCGACCTCCTCCATGGCGTCCAGACGGGCCATCCACTGGAGGTGGTGGTCCTGGAGGCGGTCCATGTCGGTCTTCTGGCCGCCGTTGAGGAGCCAGGCGGCCTGGAAGGTGGCCGTGCCCGCGCCGGAGTTGACGGGGGTGTCGCCGAACCGCTTGGCGCCCAGCAGCAGCAGCTCGTGGTTGCCCATGAGGGCCTTGCAGTAGCCGCCGGCCGCGGCGGCCTCGGCGGACAGGCGCATCACGAGGTCGATGACGCCGATGCCGTCCGGGCCCCTGTCGGTGAAGTCGCCGAGGAACCAGAGCCGGGCGGTGCCCGCCGACCAGTTGCCCGCGGCGTCGACGAGGCCCTTCTCGCGGAGTGCGGCGAGGAGCTCGTCCAGGTAGCCGTGGACGTCCCCGACGACGAAGAGAGGGCTCGGCCGGGCGGAGGACGACTCGGCCGCCGTGGCCTCCGGGTCGATCACGACCTGGAGGGTGTCTCCCCGGTTGATCACCGGAAGGTCTCGCTGGGTCGGGGTGTAGCCCTCGGGGTAGCCCTCAGGATCCTCGGCGGGCCCGGTGGCTTCGCCGGGGTCCGCGGAGTGTCCGTACGGACCGGCCTCGTGGACGTACGCGGGCACGCGGAAATCGCGCACCGTCGGCGTCCGCACCTCGGGTCCCTGACCGGCCCCCTGAGTCATCGACCCCTCCACCACCATCGCCCGCATCTGCACCGCATCGGACTGCCTGGTCGCAGCGGCCCGCGCGGTGTGTGCGCCCATCATAGGAATGCGGATCGCGCCGTGTGATGACCCAGGGGTGGTGAAATGGCGCAGGGCCCCAGTTCACCGCGGTTTTCTCCCGAATTGGGCGGGGCTCTCCCCGCCCGATTCCCGTTCGGATCCTCAAGTGGGGCGTCAACCCGCTTCAGGTGATCGTGGCGGGCTGACCGTCCTGCGCGGTGGACGCCGCTCGGACGAGGTCCGCACGATCAACTCCGTCGGTATCACCTGCTCGACCGGTCGGTCCGATTCGACCCCTTCGATCGCGTCGATGAGGAGCTGGACCACAGCCGTGCCGATCCGACGCGGCTTCAGCGAGAGCGTGGTGATCGGCGGCTCGGTGGTTGCGTACACCGCCGACTCGCTGCAGCAGACGAGCAGCAGGTCGTCGGGGACGCGCAGACCGTAACGCCGGGCCGCGGCGAGCAGATCGGTGCCGTTCGGGTCGAAGAGGCCGTAGACCGCGTCCGGGCGGTCCGGCCGGGCCAGCAGTCGGTCCGCGGCGACGGCCCCGGCGCACGGATCGTGCGCAGGATAGGACTCGTAGACAGGATCCTGGCCCACGCGCTCGCACCAGCGCAGGTATGCGGTGGTGGAGAGGTGGGTGTACGTGTCCGTCGACGTACCGGTCAGGAGGCCGATCCGGCGGGCGCCCGCGTCGGCCAGGTGGTCGAGGATGCCGAGGACGGCGGCCTCGTGGTCGTTGTCGACCCATGCGGTGACCGGCAGCGAGCCCGCCGGTCGGCCGTCGGAGACCACCGGTAATCCCTGGCGGACCAGTTCGCTGACGACCGGGTCGTGGTCGGAGGGGTCGATGACCACGGTGCCGTCCAGGGCGACGTTCGACCACACGTCGTGCCGCGAGGTCGCGGGGAGGATGACCAGGGCGTAGCCCCGGGCCAGCGCGGCCGAGGTGGCGGCCCGCGCCATTTCCGCGAAGTACGCGAACTCGGTGAAGGTGAAAGGTTCATCCCCGTAAGTGGTCACGGTCAGGCCGATGAGGCCCGATTTGCCGGTTCTGAGAGTTCGGGCGGCCGCCGAGGGGCGGTAGCCAAGTCGGTCGGCGACCTCGCGTACATGGCGTCGGGTGGCGTCCGGGAGCCGGCCCTTGCCGTTGAGGGCGTCGGAAACGGTCGTGATGGAGACTCCGGCGGCGGCGGCCACGTCCCGGATGCCCGCCCGGCCTGACCGGCTGCCTCGGCGGGGAGTTTCCGCGCGGCTCACCTGGTGCTTCCCTGCTGCTGTCATGGCGAGCCGATAGTAGGGCTCATGCGGTGGGGTAGTGCGGACGCATATGCACCCGTTGACAGGCACGTTTCTGCAAGGTCAGGTGGGGGCAATTTCCTTGCAATGCAAGGGAGTTGAGCGATCCCATGTCAGGACGTGACTTGTCGACGCGCATGGGCCTGCCAAGTAGCTGATGTTTCGAAGAGGTCTCAACTCACCTGGACGGGTGATGCGCGCTACGGCGTGAGCCACCGGCGCGTGCGTCCATGCGTGACGCGCCCCCTGATTCGTACACCTTCGTGCGCTGATGCTCCTGGGGCGGGTGTGGCGGCGGAGGTACGGCGGAGGTGTGCACACGGTACGGACGCCGGTACGGACGTGGTTGTCCACAGGCCATTCGCAGGGGCGCCGAATCCTCATAAGGTGAGAAGCATTACGTCGACGAGGAGGACTGCGGTGAGTGAGACGAGCCCCAAGCTGCGAGCCGAGCTGGCGGGTATCCCCACCTACAAGCCCGGCAAGCCGGCCGCCGCGGGCGGCCCGGTGGCGTACAAGCTGTCCTCCAACGAGAACCCGTATCCGCCGCTGCCCGGCGTGTTCGAGAGCGTGACCGGGTCGGCCGCGTCCTTCAACCGGTACCCGGACATGGCGTGCACGGGGCTCATGAGCGAGCTCGCGGACCGGTTCGGAGTGCCGGTCACGGACCTCGCCACGGGCACCGGCTCGGTCGGTGTGGCCCAGCAGCTGCTGCAGGCCACCTCCGGGCCGGGCGACGAGGTGATCTACGCCTGGCGGTCGTTCGAGGCGTATCCGATCATCACGCAGATCAGTGGGGCCACGTCCGTGCAGGTGCCCTTGACACCGGGTGATGTGCACGACCTGGACGCGATGGCGGACGCGATCACCGACCGGACCCGGCTGATTTTCGTCTGCAACCCGAACAACCCGACGGGCACGGCGGTCCGCCGCGCCGAGCTGGAGCGGTTCCTCGATCGGGTGCCTGGTGATGTGCTGGTGGTGCTGGACGAGGCGTACCGCGAGTTCGTGCGGGATGTCGAGGTACCGGACGGCGTCGAGTTCTACCGCGAGCGGCCGAACGTCTGTGTGCTGCGCACCTTCTCGAAGGCGTACGGGCTCGCGGGGCTACGGGTGGGATTCGCGATCGCTCACGAACCGGTGGCGGCCGCGCTGCGGAAGACGGCCGTGCCGTTCGGTGTGAGTCAACTCGCACAGGACGCCGCAGTCGCCTCGCTGCGCGCCGAGGACGAGCTGCTCGGCCGGGTCGGTTCGCTGGTCTGCGAACGGAACCGGGTCGTCGAGACGCTTCGCGGCCAGGGTTGGACCGTCCCGGACACGCAGGCGAACTTCGTCTGGCTGCGGCTGGGGGAGCGCACGGTCGAGTTCGCCGGCGCGTGCGAGCAGGCGGGGGTCGTCGTGCGGCCGTTCCCGGGCGAGGGTGTGCGGGTGACGATCGGCGAGACCGAGGCCAACGACATCCTCCTCAAGGTGACGGAGACCTTCCGCAAGGAGCTCTAGCGGGGCGCCTGAGGGCGCTGGACGGCCACTGACCAGGGGGTTCGGGGATTTTCTCCGGACCCCTTGTCTTTTTGGGGACCCCAGGGTTGAGCCTCGAACAGCCATGTCATAATTGCTTGTGAATGTGAACGCGTTCACAAGCGCGTCCTGGTTGTCCTGAGATGTACGTGTCACCCGGGACAGGCTGCCGCAGTGCCACGGCATGTAAGGAGAAGACGTGGACCTCGCTCTGGCGCCGGAGACTCTGGCGCGATGGCAGTTCGGTATCACGACCGTCTACCACTTCCTCTTCGTGCCCTTGACGATCTCGCTCGCCGCGCTGACCGCGGGGCTGCAGACCGCCTGGGTGCGCTCCGGGAAGGAGAAGTACCTCCAGGCCACCAAGTTCTGGGGCAAGCTCTTCCTGATCAACATCGCGATGGGTGTCGTCACGGGCATCGTGCAGGAGTTCCAGTTCGGCATGAACTGGTCCGACTACTCGCGCTTCGTCGGTGATGTCTTCGGAGCCCCGCTCGCCTTCGAGGCGCTGATCGCCTTCTTCTTCGAGTCCACCTTCATCGGCCTGTGGATCTTCGGCTGGGACAAGCTCCCCCAGAAGATCCATCTGGCCTGCATCTGGATGGTCTCCATAGGCACGATCCTGTCGGCGTACTTCATCCTCGCGGCCAACTCCTGGATGCAGCACCCGGTCGGCTACCGGATCAACGAGGCGAAGGGCCGGGCCGAGCTCACCGACTTCTGGCTCGTCCTGACCCAGAACACCGCGCTGACCCAGGTCTTCCACACCCTCGCGGCGGCCTTCCTCGCCGGCGGAGCCTTCATGGTCGGCATCGCCGCCTTCCATCTGGCCCGCAAGAAGCACATCCCGATGATGAAGACCTCGCTGCGCCTCGGCCTGGTCACCGTGGTGGTCGCCGGCATGCTCACAGCGATCAGCGGCGACCTGCTCGGCAAGGTCATGTTCAAGCAGCAGCCGATGAAGATGGCCGCCGCCGAGGCCCTGTGGGACGGCGAGGCACCCGCCCCGTTCTCCGTCTTCGCCTACGGCGACGTCGACGAGGGCCACAACAAGGTGGCCATCGAGGTCCCCGGCCTGCTGTCCTTCCTCGCCAACGACGACTTCGACTCGTACGTCCCCGGCATCAACGACGTCAACAAGTCCGAGCAGGAGAAGTTCGGGCCCGGCGACTACCGGCCCAACATCCCCGTCGCCTACTGGGGCTTCCGCTGGATGATCGGCTTCGGCATGGCGTCCGTCGCGATCGGCGCGGCCGGCCTCTGGCTCACCCGCCGTAAGTTCCTGCTGCCGCAGCATCTGCGGGTCGGCGACGACGAGGTGCCACATCTCGTACTGCTGCCGAAGAAGGCCCTCGGTCCGACGCTCACCAAGTGGTACTGGCGCATCGCGGTCCTGACCCTGGGCTTCCCGCTGATCGCCAGCTCCTGGGGCTGGATCTTCACCGAGATGGGCCGTCAGCCCTGGGTCGTCTACGGCGTGCTGCGCACCGAGGACGCGGTCTCCCCCGGTGTCTCCCAGGGCGAGATCATCACCTCGATGATCGTCTTCACCACGCTGTACGCGATCCTCGCCGTCGTCGAGGTCAAGCTGCTCGTCAAGTACGTCAAGGCGGGGCCGCCCGAGCTGACGGAGGCCGACCTCAACCCGCCCACGAAGATCGGCGGCGACTCCCGTGACGCCGACAAGCCGATGGCCTTCTCGTACTAGGCCGCACCGGGCCAAGGGAGCACAGTCATGGAACTTCACGACGTCTGGTTCGTCCTCATCGCCGTCCTGTGGACCGGCTACTTCTTCCTGGAGGGCTTCGACTTCGGGGTCGGTGTCCTCACCAAACTGCTGGCCCGCAACCGTCCGGAGAAGCGGGTCCTCATCAACACCATCGGGCCCGTCTGGGACGGCAACGAGGTCTGGCTGCTCTCGGCGGGCGGCGCGACCTTCGCCGCCTTCCCCGAGTGGTACGCCACTCTCTTCTCCGGCTTCTATCTGCCGCTGCTGCTCATCCTGGTCTGCCTGATCGTCCGCGGTGTGGCCTTCGAGTACCGGGTGAAGCGGCCCGAGGAGAGTTGGCAGCGCAACTGGGAGACGGCGATCTTCTGGACCTCGCTGCTCCCCGCCTTCCTGTGGGGCGTGGCCTTCGCCAACATCGTGCGCGGGGTGAAGATCGATCGCGACTTCGAGTACGTGGGCAGCCTCGCCGACCTGTTCAACCCGTACGCCCTGCTGGGCGGTCTGGTCACCCTGACGCTGTTCACCTTCCACGGAACGGTGTTCGTCGGTCTCAAGACCGTCGGGGACATTCGTGAGCGGGCGCGCACGCTGGCACTGCGCGTGGGTGCTGTGACAGCCGGACTGGCGCTGCTCTTCCTGCTCTGGACGCAGATCGAGAAGGGTGACGGTGCTTCCCTGGTCGCTGCGGTCGTGGCGGTCGCCGCGCTGCTGGTGGCGCTGGCGGCGGTTCGGGCAGGGCGCGAGGGCTGGGCGTTCGCGCTGTCGGGGGTCACCATCGTGGCCGCCGTGGCGATGCTGTTCCTGACGCTCTTCCCGAACGTCATGCCGTCCTCGCTGAACGAGGACTGGAGCCTCACGGTCACCAACGCCTCGTCCAGCCCGTACACCCTGAAGATCATGACGTGGTGCGCGGCCATCGCCACGCCGGTGGTCATGCTCTATCAGGGGTGGACCTACTGGGTGTTCCGCAAGCGGATCGGTACGCAGCACATCGCCGAGACGGTGCACTGAATCCCGGTGCGGGGTGTGTTTGACGATGTTTCACGTGAAACACACCCCTCCAGTCCGAAGAGGCATGTTTCACGTGAAACATGCCTGCTGAGAAGAGGGTGTTTCACGTGAAACCGATCGACCCACGACTGCTGCGATACGCGCGTGCCACCCGCTTCTTCCTGGCGGTCGTCGTCGGACTGGGTGTTGCGGGAGCCGCGCTCGTCGTCGCGCAGGCCATGCTCATCGCCGAAGTGGTGGTCGGCGCCTTCCAGCACGGGATGTCGGTCTCCGAACTCCGCACTCCCCTGTTGCTCCTGGCCGCGGTCGCGCTCGGCCGGGCCCTGGTTTCCTGGCTCACCGAACTGGCCGCCCACCGTGCGAGTGCGGCGGTGAAGTCGGAGCTGCGAGGGCGGCTCCTGGACCGGGCCACCGCACTGGGGCACGGCTGGCTGAGCGGGCAGCGCACCGGCTCGCTGGTCGCCCTCGCCACCCGTGGGGTCGACGCGCTCGACGACTACTTCTCGCGCTATCTGCCGCAGTTGGGCCTCGCGGTCGTCGTGCCTGTCGCGGTCCTCGCGCGGATCGTCACCGAGGACTGGGTGTCGGCGGCGATCATCGTCGGAACCCTGCCGCTGATCCCGGTCTTCATGGTGCTCATCGGCTGGGCCACCCGCTCGCAGATGGACCGTCAGTGGCGGCTGCTGTCACAGCTGTCGGGGCACTTCCTGGATGTCGTGGCCGGGCTGCCCACGCTGAAGGTCTTCGGCCGGGCCAAGGCCCAGGCCGAGTCGATCAAGCGGATCACCGGCGAGTACCGCCAGGCCACCATGCGAACGCTGCGGATCGCCTTCCTGTCGTCCTTCGCGCTGGAACTGCTCGCGACGATCTCGGTGGCACTGGTCGCGGTCACCATCGGCATGCGGCTCGTGCACGGCGAGATGGACCTGTACATCGGTCTGGTCATCCTCGTCCTGGCTCCCGAGGCGTATCTGCCGGTCCGGCAGGTGGGCGCCCAGTTTCACGCGGCCGCCGAGGGGCTGGCGGCGGCCGAAGAGATCTTCGAGGTCCTGGAGACGCCGCTGCCGGCGTCCGGCACCGGAAAGGTGTCGCCCGCGGGTGGTCTCCGCTTCGACGGTGTGACCGTCCGCTACCCCGGTCGGTCCTACGACGCCGTCTCCGACGCCTCCTTCACCGTGGCCCCCGGCGAGACGGTGGCCCTCGTCGGGCCGAGCGGCGTGGGCAAGTCGACCCTGCTGAACGTCCTGTTGGGGTTCACGCAGGCCACGGCGGGCGTGGCGCGGGTCGGGGGAGCCGATCTCGCCTCGCTCGACCTGGCCGAGTGGCGGTCGCACGTGGCCTGGGTGCCGCAGCGGCCGCACCTGTATGCCGGATCGATCGCGGAGAACGTACGGCTGGCCCGTCCTGACGCGGACGGCACGGCGATACGGCGAGCGCTCACCGACGCGGGAGCGCTCGATTTCGTGGACGCGCTGCCCGCCGGGGCCGACACGGTCCTCGGTGAGGACGGCGCCGGGCTCTCCGCCGGGCAGCGACAACGGCTCGCTCTCGCCCGGGCGTTCCTCGCCGACCGGCCCGTCCTGCTCCTCGACGAGCCGACCGCCTCGTTGGACGGGGAGACCGAGGCGGACATCGTGGAGGCGGTACGGCGGCTGGCCGTGGGCCGGACCGTGCTGTTGGTGGTTCACCGGCCGGCACTGTTGGGCGTGGCGGACCGGGTGGTGCGGCTGGAGGGAGCCACCGGGCGCGGGGCGGCACCGGCCGCCGAGCGTGAACGGGCGGTCGCCGCGTCCCCCCGGGTGGAACGGGAGGAGGCCCAGGAGCCGACGCCCGGGGAACACCTGCCACTGGAGCAGCACGAAAGCGTGTTGAGCAGGGTCCGCCGGATGGCCGGACCGCGACGGGGCCGACTCGCCCTCGCGTTGCTGCTCGGCAGCCTCGCGCTGGGCAGTGCGGTCGGGCTGATGGCGACCTCCGGATGGCTGATCTCGCGGGCGTCCCAGCAGCCCCCGGTGCTGTATCTGATGGTCGCGGTGACGGCGACGAGGGCGTTCGGGATCGGACGGGCGGTGTTCCGGTACACCGAGCGGCTGGTGTCGCACGACGCCGTGCTGCGGATGCTGGCCGACACGAGGGTGACCGTCTACCGGCGACTGGAGCGATTGGCACCCGCCGGACTGCGCACGATCCGACGGGGCGACCTGCTCTCACGGCTGGTCGCCGACGTCGACGCGTTGCAGGACTACTGGGTGCGCTGGCTGCTGCCCGCCGGGGCCGCCGTGACCGTGTCCGCCGCCTCCGTCGGGTTCACCGCCTGGCTGCTGCCCGAGGCGGGAGCCGCTCTGGCCGTCGGACTGCTCGCGGCCGGGGCCGGGGTGCCCCTCGTCACCGGGGCCGTGGCCCGGCGGGCGGAGTACCGGCTGGCGCCGGCCCGTGGCGTGCTCGCCACGCGTGTCGCCGATCTGCTCACCGGCACCGCCGAGTTGGCGGTCGCGGGCGCCCTGCCCGCGCGTACGGCGGAGGCGCGCCGGGCCGATCGGGAGCTCACCCGGATCGCCTCCCGAGCCGCCACGGCCACCGCGCTCGGCGACGGTCTCACCGCCCTCGTCTCCGGGCTCACCGTGGCCGCGACCGCGCTCTTCGGCGCCCACGCGGTCGTGGACGGGCGGCTGAGCGGTGTGGCCATGGCCGTCGTCGTGCTCACCCCGCTGGCCGCGTTCGAGGCGGTGCTGGGAATGCCGCTCGCCGTCCAGTTCCGCCAGCGGGTGCGCAGGAGCGCTGAGCGCGTGTACGAGGTGCTGGACACCCCCGGCCCCGTCCGCGAACCGGAGGTGTCGGCCGAGGCGCCGGTGTCGCCGTTCCCGCTGCGGCTCGAAGGGCTCGGCGCGAGGTACGCCGGCCAGGACCGGAACGCGCTCACCGCGCTGGACCTCACCCTCGAAGAGGGCCGCAGGATCGCCGTGGTCGGCGTCTCGGGAGCGGGCAAGACGACGCTCGCGCAGGTGCTGTTGCGGTTCCTGGACGCGCGCGAAGGGACGTACACACTGGGCGGCGTGGACGCGAGCACGCTCGACGGGGACGCCGTACGACGGCTCGTGGGGCTGTGCGCCCAGGACGCGCACCTCTTCGACAGTTCGGTGCGGGAGAACCTGCTGCTCGCCCGGAAGGACGCCGGTGAGGGGGAGGTGCGGGACGCGCTCGCGCGGGCACGGCTGCTCGACTGGGCCGACGAACTGCCGGACGGGCTCGACACCTTGATCGGCGAGCACGGGGCGCGGCTGTCGGGCGGTCAGCGTCAGCGGCTCGCGCTCGCCCGCGCGCTGCTGGCCGACTTTCCGGTCCTCGTTCTCGACGAGCCCGCGGAGCACCTGGACCTGCCGACGGCTGACGCGCTCACCGCGGATCTGCTGGCCGCGACCGAGGGCCGTACGACCCTGTTGATCACCCATCGGCTGGCCGGCCTCGACGCGGTGGACGAAGTCGTCGTACTGGCGGAGGGGCGCGTCGTGCAGCGCGGGACCTACACGGAACTGGCCCTGGCCGAAGGTCCCTTGCGTGAGATGGTGGAACGG
Organism: Streptomyces sp. MB09-02B; assembly: GCF_033794485.1. Lineage (NCBI taxonomy): Bacteria > Bacillati > Actinomycetota > Actinomycetes > Kitasatosporales > Streptomycetaceae > Streptomyces > Streptomyces sp. MB09-02B. The sequence continues at coordinate 22,247 of NZ_JARGEE010000002.1, read as the reverse complement.
GAGGCGGCGGGGGAGCTGCTGGCCGCTGTCTGAGCCCCTCGCGGCTCTGCCGCAGCTTCCACGGCGGTGCCGGAGGCCGGGTCGGCCCGGTGTCCGGTCGGCATCCTGGCCGCCAGGCCCGTGCCGTCGGCCGTGTCGCCAGCCGTGTCGCCGCCCGGCCGGGTCGCCGCCCCGTCGGCCTCTGATCGGGCTCGTTCGGCACGGGCCTGCCGCGGTTGCAAGGGGCCGCGCCGAACACCCTGCTGCCAGGCCCCTGTTCGGCTCATTAGCTTGGCCCGTCCGGGGTGGAGTGTCCCCCGGCCGTACGACTCGAACAGGACTGCGGCGTGGGGCAGGTCCACGATCGCTGGTATGCGCTTCTCTCGCCGACACTCGCTGCTCGTCGCCGTGGTGCTGTGTGCCTCCGCCACTGTCGTGGCCCGGCCGACGGCGGCCGACAGTGATCGCGGCGGGGCCGGGGGCGCGCCCGCGGAGGAAGGCGTCAGCGCCCGGGTGGCGCGGCTGTTCGAGGAAGCGGCGGTGGCCACCCAGCGGTACGAGGCGGGGCGGGAGGCGGCTGAGGCACAGAAGGCGAAGACGGACCGACTGGAGAAGCTGCTCGCGCGGGAGCGGAAGCAGATCGCCGTGCTCAACGCCGACCTCGGCCGGATCGCGCGCGCCCAGTACCGCGAGGGCGGCGGGGTGCCGTACACGGCGCAGATGCTGTTCGCGAAGGACCCCGACGAGCTGATGCGAGGTCAGCGGGCGGCCTGGCAGGCCGATCTGGCCGTCAACAACGCCGTGGCCAAGAGCCGTCGCGCGGAGACGCGGCTCGCCGAGGACGAGGCGGGGGCGGCTACGGCGTGGCGAGCCCTGGAGGAGTGGAAGACCGGGCTCTCCAGGACCAAGAAGGCGATCGAGCGGAAGCTCGAAGCGGCGCAGTGGACACTGCAGGGCCAGGCCGACGAAGCGGTCGCGGCCGGCGCCTGCCGTGGAGCAGTCCGCTTGGACCAGCCGGACGGCGGGCCGTCGAGCGCGTGGGTCGCCCCGGTGGCCACGTACGAACTGTCCGCCGGCTTCGGCAGCGGTGGTGAACGCTGGGCCAGTCGGCACACCGGGCAGGATTTCGCGGTGCCGATCGGAACGCCGGTGCGGGCGGTCGGCGCGGGGCGCGTGGTGAAGGTGTCGTGCGGGGGCGCCTTCGGGATCGAGATCGTCGTCGAGCACGCGGACGGCTACTTCACGCAGTACGCGCACCTCGCCGCCGTCACCGTCGATCAGGGGGACCGTGTGGGCCCGGGCCGCTGGATCGGCCAGTCGGGCACCACCGGAAACTCCACCGGACCCCACCTGCACTTCGAGGTTCGGGTCACCCCGGAGCTGGGCTCGGGAGTGGATCCCGTGCCGTGGCTGCGGAAGCACGGGGTGAAGTTGTAGCGGGCGTTGCAGCGGATCCCGGCTACAGCCGCTCCGCCAGCAGGCGCTCGATCACGACCGCCACCCCGTCGTCGTTGTTGGCCACGGTCCGGCCGGAGGCCGCCGCGAGGACGTCCGGGTGCGCGTTGCCCATGGCGTACGACTGGCCGGCCCAGGTGAGCATCTCGACGTCGTTCGGCATGTCCCCGAAGGCGACGACCTCCTCGTGGGAGATACCGCGCTCGGCGCAGCACAGGGCGAGGGTGCTGGCCTTGGAGACGCCCGGCCCGCTGATCTCCAGCAGGGCACTGGGGCTGGAGCGGGTGATGGTGGCACGGTCGCCGACGGCGATGCGCGCGGTGGCGAGGAAGTCGTCGGGGTCGATCGACGGGTGGTACGCGAGGATCTTCAGCACCGGCTCGTGATCGGCCACACCACCCGGGGCCAGCAGTTTCTCGGCGGGTGCCAGGTTGTCCGGGATCTCCATGTGGAGCTTCGGGTACTCGGGCTCCTGGTTGAAGCCGTACGTCTGCTCGACCGCGTACACGGTGCCCGGCGCGGCCTCACGCAGCAGCCGTACGGCGTCGAGCGCGTTCTCGCGCGCCAACTCGCGGACCTTGACGAAGCGGTGGGCGCCGGGGCCGCCGTGCAGGTCGACCACGGCAGCGCCGTTTCCGCAGATCGCCAGGCCGTGGCCGTGGACGTGCTCGCTGACGACGTCCATCCAGCGCGCCGGGCGCCCGGTGACGAAGAAGACCTCGACTCCCGCCTCCTCCGCGGCCGCGAGGGCGGCGACGGTGCGGGGGGAGACCGACTTGTCGTCGCGGAGCAGGGTGCCGTCGAGGTCCGTGGCTATCAGCCGGAGCGGGACGGTCGGGGCCGGGGTCTCGGGCTGTCGCGTCGCTGAGGTCACGGACCCCATTGTCGCGCACATGCGCGCACGGCCGTGCGCGCACCCGCACAAGTGAGTGATCAAGGGCCTGGCTGTCCGGCCGCCCGACCTGTCACCGACGCTGTTCTCGCGGACGCCCGAGCCGCTGCCCGCCGCTCGGCCGCGACGGCTCCGGGAGCGCGTTCACGCCAGCTGGGCCGCGGCCTCCATGGCGATCCGCTCGAAGACCTTCTCGTCGGCGGCGAAGTCCGAGTCCGGGATCGGCCAGTGGATCACGAGGTCGGTGAAGCCCAGTTCGGCGTGGCGGCCCGCGAAGTCCACGAAGGCGTCGAGCGACTCCAGTGGGCGGCCTCGGTCCGGGGTGAATCCGGTGAGGAGGATCTTGTCGAGCCGGGCCGCGTCGCGGCCGACCGCGGCGGCCGTGTCGGCCAGCTTCTCGACCTGCCCGCGCAGGGCGTGCACCGACTGCTCGGGCGTGCCCGTCTCGAAGAGCTTGGGGTCCCCGGTGGTCACCCAGGCCTGTCCGTACCGGGCGGCCAGCCGCATCCCGCGCGGCCCGGTGGCGGCCACCGCGAAGGGCAGCCGGGGCCGCTGGACGCAGCCGGGGATGCTCCGCGCCTCGTGCGCGGAGTAGTAGTCGCCCTCGTACGAGACGGAGTCCTCGGTGAGCAGCCGGTCGAGCAGGGGGACGAACTCGGCGAGACGGTCGGCGCGCTCGCGCGGCGTCCACGGTTCCTGGCCCAGTGCTGTGGCGTCGAAGCCGGTTCCGCCCGCGCCGACGCCCAGGGTGATCCGGCCGCCCGAGATGTCGTCGAGGGAGATCAGTTCCTTGGCGAGGGTCACCGGGTGCCGGAAGTTCGGCGAGGTCACGAGCGTGCCGAGGCGGATGCGGTCGGTGACGGCAGCCGCCGCCGTCAGGGTGGGCACGGCGCCGAACCACGGCCCGTCCCGGAAAGTGCGCCACGACAGGTGGTCGTAGGTGAACGCGGTGTGGAACCCGAGCTGCTCGGCCCGCTGCCACATGTCGCGGCCGCCCTCGTGCCAGCGGAGGTACGGCAGGATCACGGTGCTCAGACGCAGACTCATACCTCGAGGGTAAGGGCACCCGTCGCGTGGCTCCGCTCAGTGGGACTCGGGGAAGCGCAGGTACCGGGGCGGAACCGCCTCGGTCAGCCACACCCCGTTGTCGCTGACCCGGAAGACGTGGCCGTCGCGGTGCATGGCGCCCGAGTCCACGGGCAGCACGACGGGGCGGCCGCGGCGGGCGCCGACGCGGGTGGCGGTCTCGCGGTCGGGTGAGAGGTGCACGTCGTGCCGGTTCATGGCGCGCAGTCCCTCGGCGCGGATCGCGCCCAGGTAGGCCGCCACGGTCCCGTGGTAGAGGTTCGCCGGCGGGGTCGCCGGGGGCAGGCCCAGGTCGACCTCGACGGTGTGGCCCTGGTTGGCGCGGATCCGGTCGCCGTCGACGGCGAAGCGTCGCTTGTCGTTGGCCTCGACCACGTGGTCGAGCTCGGCCCTGGTGAAGGGGAGGCCGTGGGCCGCCGCCGCCGTCATGAGCGTGTCGATCCTGACCCAGCCGCCCTCGTCGAGTGTGAGGCCGATCCGCTCCGGCTGGTGTCGCAGGTGCTTCGAGAGGTACTTCGACACTCTCACGGTACGTCGTTCGTTCATCTCGCCAGCGTGCCCGGCGAGACCCGCGTCACGCACTTGATTTTGCTGCTGATGTTTGATCCACAGCCAAGTGCAGTTATCCACAGGGGAATTGAAGATTCTGTGGATAACGACCCATCGAATTCAGGGTGATTGGTCAATTTATCCGCTTAAGCGCTTATTTGCTGTCATGGTGTCCAAAGTGCGTGCCTGCACCTCGCGTTCAGCGGCCGCCGTGACGAAGGCCGAGACCTGCTCCGGGCCGACCAGCCTCTCCACGGCGCGGATCGTGGACGCCCGGATCAGCACGGAGCACGACTCCTCCTTGCGCTCGGCGTCCACCGTCTGCTGGGCGAGTGGCTCGGTGGTGAACTCCAGGAAGTGGGGGGCGATGTGCTCGACCGTCTCCCTCAACTCCCTTGGGTGACCGGCGATTGCGGACAGCGGTACGCCTGTGGCACGCAACTCCGCCGCCAGGGCGAGTTCTTGGGGGCTCGGTACGCGGAACAGGTTCTCCTCGTCGGTCCACGGCCCCTCGACCTCCGCGGCCAGGCCCAGGACCCCGCCGAGACCACGGCCCGTGTCCCAGGCCTCCAGAAGCTCCTTGATGGAGGCGAGGGTGTAACCGCGGTCGAGGAGGTCGGCGATCTGCCGCAGTCTGGTCAGATGCGCGTCGGAGTACACGTTGGCGCGGCCGCGCCGCTCGGGGCTCGGGAGAAGCCCGCGGTCCTGGTAGGCGCGGATCGTCCGGACCGTGGCGCCGCTGCGGTGCGCCAGGTCGTCGATGCGGTACACGGCCCGCCCCGGTACGTCGTCCTGCTCGTCCTGGGGGCTCACAGCGGTGGTTCCAGACGGGCGAGCGCGCGCAGCGCGCGGGGGGCGAAGCGGGACATGAAGCGGCCGCCACGGGCCTCCGGGGTGACGGGGACGACCGCCTGGTCGCGGACGACCGCGCGCAGCACGGCTTCCGCGACCTTCTCCGGCGGGTAGTTCCGCAGGCCGTAGAGCTTCGCGGCCCTCCGCTGCCGGCGTTTCTCCTCTTCGGCGTCGACACCGGCGAAGCGCGCGGTCGAGGTGATGCCGGTGTTGACGAGGCCAGGACAGATCGCCGACACCCCGATGTCCCGCCCGGCCAGTTCCGCGCGCAGGCACTCGCTCAGCATCAGTACCGCCGCCTTGGACGTGCTGTACGCGGGCAGCGACCGGGACGGCAGATACGCCGCGGCCGAGGCGATGTTGACGATGTGGCCACCCTGGCCGCGCTCGGCCATCTGCCCGCCGAAGAGCCGGCAGCCGTGGATCACGCCCCACAGGTTGACGTCGAGGACCCGGCGCCAGTCCTCGACGGTGGTGTCCAGGAAGGTCCCGGACAGCCCGATCCCCGCGTTGTTCACCAGCACGTCGACCACGCCGTACTCGGTGGCGACCTTCTCGGCGAGCTTCGCCATGGCCTGTTCGTCCGAGACGTCGACCGCCTCCGCCCAGGCTTCGGGAGCGCCGAGCAGCCGGGACGACTCCGCGGTGCGAGCGGCTCCTTCGGCGTCCACGTCGACGGCGACGACGCGTGCGCCCGCCTCGGCGAACGCGAGGGCCGTGGCCCGGCCGATACCGCCGGCCGCGCCGGTGACCAGCACCAACTGCCCGCCGAATCGGTCCATGTGCTTCCCGGTGGCTGTCGGGGCCGCGCCCTCTCCCTCGGCCGCCGTGACGAACTCCGTGATCCAGGCGGTCAGTTGATCCGGCCGTGTGCGCGGGATCCAGTGCTTGGTCGGCAGAGTGCGGCGGGTCAGTCGCGGAACCCACGCCTCCAGGTCGTCGTGGAGCCGCTCGGAGAGGAACTGGTCACCCAGGGGCGTGATGAGCTGCACGGGCACGTGGGCGTACGCGTCGTCCCGGGGGCGGGCCAGACGAGCGCGCATGTTGTCCCGGTACAGCCAGGCCCCGTGCGCGGCGTCGGTGGGCAGCGACGCGCTCGGATAGGAGCCCCGGGGCAGCTTCTCGGCTCTTCGGACCAGGCCGGGCCACGCCTTGCCGAGGGGCCCGCGCCAGGCGAGCTCGGGCAGGACGGGGGTGTGCAGCACGTAGATGTACCAGGACCTGGCCCCCTGGCCCAGGAGTTGGCCGATCCGGCGCGGGGTCGGGCGTCTCACCCGCCGCTTGATCCAGTGCCCCATGTGGTCGAGGGAGGGGCCGGACATCGACGTGAAGGACGCGATGCGCCCCTTGGTGCGCTCGACCGTCGCGAACTCCCAGCCCTGGACCGACCCCCAGTCGTGTCCCACCAGGTGCACGGGGCGGTCGGGGCTGACGGCGTCCACGACCGTCAGGAAGTCGTCCGTCAGCTTCTCCAGCGTGAATCCGCCCCGCAGCGGCTCCGGTGCCGTGGAGTCGCCGTGGCCGCGCACGTCGTACAACACCACGTGGAAGCGCTCCGCGAGCCGAACGGCGACCTCGGACCAGACCTCCTTGGTGTCGGGATAGCCGTGCACGAGCAGAACGGTCGGCCGCTCGGGGGCACCGAGTTCGGCGACGCTCAACTCGACTCCGTCCGCGCGCACCCTGCGCTCCCGCGCACCTTCGAGTGTGCCCGCATCCGCCATGTCTCCCCCTTCGGCCGTCGGCCGTCGGCGGGCACTGCCCCGCCTGCCCCGCCCGATCTCGTCGACTACGGTCCGTGTTCGTGATGTGACACCAATGAATGTGCCAGTGAGTGGTGGCTGCGTCAACGGGGTGCGTACGGGCTGTGGACAACCAGGACAACCGCCGGGGATGGAGGCGACACGCCGAGGAGACGGGTGCGAAGAAGGGAGCGAACACCGGGCACGAATACGCGACGCCGGTCGTTCCCTCTCATGACGGCTGCCGACGGACGCTTCGGCTCGGTCCAGTCGCTCGGCCTTCAGGGTGACCCCTAGGGGGACCGGCGGTTGATGCCCCCTAGGAGCCCGTACGACTCCAGGGTGAGACCGAGACAGCCCCCCGGGCTGACGACCGCGGTCGCACGCGCCCCTAATGTCTAAATCGTGACTGTGATCGCGACCGAAAGCCTGAGCAAGCGGTTCCCGAGGGTGACCGCTCTTGACCGGCTCTCCGTGGACATCGGACCCGGTGTGACCGGACTCGTCGGTGCCAATGGCGCCGGCAAGTCCACACTGATCAAAATCCTGCTGGGTCTGTCCCCCGCCTCGGAGGGCCGTGCCGAGGTGCTCGGCCTCGACGTCGCCACCAAGGGCGGCGCCATCCGCGAGCGCGTGGGGTACATGCCGGAGCACGACTGCCTGCCGCCCGACGTCTCGGCCACCGAGTTCGTCGTGCACATGGCCCGCATGTCCGGACTCCCCCCGACCGCAGCGCGCGAGCGCACCGCGGACACCCTGCGGCACGTCGGTCTGTACGAGGAGCGGTACCGCCCCATCGGCGGCTACTCCACCGGCATGAAACAGCGGGTGAAACTCGCCCAGGCCCTGGTGCACGACCCGCAGCTGGTCTTCCTGGACGAGCCGACCAACGGCCTGGACCCGGTCGGCCGGGACGAGATGCTCGGCCTCATCCGCCGCATCCACACCGACTTCGGCATCTCCGTCCTCGTCACCTCCCATCTGCTCGGTGAACTGGAGCGCACCTGCGACCACGTGGTCGTGGTCGACGGCGGCAAGCTCCTGCGGTCCAGCTCCACCAGGGACTTCACCCAGAGCACGGCGACCCTCGCGATCGAGGTCACCGACAGCGACGAGCACCCGGACGGCACGGGCGCGCTGCGCCAGGCCCTCCACGCGCGCGGGGTCACCGTCTCCGACGGCAGCGGCCTCCCGGGCGCCGGGCACATCCTGCTGCTCACCGCCCAGGGCGACGAGACCTACGACCTGATCCGCGACGTCGTCGCCGACCTGGGCCTCGGCCTGGTCCGCATGGAGCAGCGCAGGCACCAGATCGCAGAGGTCTTCCAGGACAACGACGAACAGCAGGGCACCCGTAGCGCCCAGGACGCAGGAAAGGAGGCGGTCGGCCATGGCGGTTGAGCAGCACGGTGCACCGGCACCGTCCCTCGACGGCGGACAGCCCGCCCGCACGGGCGAGCAGAGCCGTATCCACAACATCGGATACCGCTCCTACGACGGCCCCCGCCTCGGCCGCGCCTACGCCAGGCGCTCGCTGTACTCGCAGTCCCTGCGCGGCGCGTACGGACTGGGCCGCTCGGCCAAGTCCAAGGTGCTGCCCATGCTGCTGTTCGCGGTGATGTGCGTGCCGGCGGCCATCATGGTGGCGGTGGCGGTCGCCACCCAGGCCAACGACCTGCCCGTGAAGTACACCGACTACGCGGTCATCATGCAGGCCGTCATCGGCCTGTACGTCGCCTCCCAGGCACCCCAGTCCGTCTCGCGCGACCTGCGGTTCAAGACCGTCCCGCTGTACTTCTCGCGCCCGATCGAGACCGCGGACTACGTCCGCGCGAAGTTCGCGGCGCTGACCTCGGCGCTGTTCATCCTCACCGCCGTGCCCCTGCTCGTGCTCTACGTCGGCGCGCTGCTGGCCAAGCTCGACTTCACCGACCAGACCAAGGGACTGGCACAGGGACTGGTGTCCGTGGCGTTGCTGTCACTCCTCTTCGCCGGCATCGGCCTGGTGATCTCGGCGGTCACCCCGCGGCGGGGCTTCGGCATCGCGGCCGTCATCGCCGTCCTGACGATCTCCTACGGCGCGGTGTCCGTCGTCCAGGCCATCGCCACCGAGCAGAACAGCTCGGACGTGGTGCCCTGGCTCGGCTTCTTCTCGCCCATCACGCTCATCGACGGCGTACAGACCGCCTTCCTGGGCGCCACCTCCGCCTTCCCGGGCGGGCACGGGCCCTCGGACGGGCAGGGAGCCCTCTACGTCCTCGTCGTCCTGGGTCTCATCGCCGGCTCCTACGGCCTGCTGATGCGCCGCTACCGAAAGGTCGGGCTGTGACCACCCTCAACATCGACCACGTCTCCCGCTGGTTCGGCAACGTGGTGGCGGTCAACGACGTCACGATGACGATCGGCCCCGGCGTCACCGGCCTGCTCGGCCCGAACGGCGCCGGCAAGTCCACCCTCATCAACATGATGGGCGGCTTCCTCGCCCCCTCCACGGGCTCCGTCACCCTCGACGGGACGCCGGTGTGGCGCAACGAGCAGATCTACAAGCACATCGGCATCGTCCCCGAGCGGGAGGCGATGTACGACTTCCTCACGGGTCGCGAGTTCGTCGTCGCCAACGCCGAGTTGCACGGCCTCGGGGCGACCGCCGCCCAACGGGCGCTCGCCACGGTGGAGATGGAGTACGCGCAGGACCGCAAGATCTCGACGTACTCCAAGGGCATGCGCCAGCGCGTGAAGATGGCGTCCGCGCTGGTCCACGAACCGTCGCTGCTCCTGCTCGACGAGCCGTTCAACGGCATGGATCCGCGCCAGCGCATGCAGCTCATGGACCTGCTGCGGCGGATGGGCGACGAGGGCCGCACGGTGCTGTTCTCGTCCCACATCCTCGAAGAGGTCGAGCAGTTGGCGGCCCACATCGAGGTGATCGTCGCCGGACGGCACGCGGCGAGCGGCGACTTCCGGCGCATCCGCCGGCTGATGACCGACCGCCCCCACCGCTACCTGGTGCGCTCCAGCGACGACCGGGCCCTGGCCGCCGCGCTGATCGCCGACCCGTCGACCGCCGGGATCGAAGTCGACCTGACCGAGGGCGCGTTGCGTATCCAGGCCGTCGACTTCGGCCGGTTCACGGCACTGCTGCCGAAGGTGGCCCGGGACCACGGCATCCGTCTGCTCACGGTCTCGCCGTCGGACGAGTCCCTCGAGTCCGTCTTCTCGTATCTCGTCGCGGCGTAGGAGGCCGAACATGTACGACCCCACAGTCGCCCGGCTCACCTACCGGGCCCTGCTCGGCCGCCGTCGGGCCCTCATCCTCAGCGCGCTGCCCGCCCTGTTGCTCGTGCTCTCCGTGGCCGTGCGTGCCCTGAGCGGCGCCGACGACCAGGTGGCCGCCGATCTCCTGGGCGGATTCGCGCTCGCCACGATGGTGCCGATCATCGGCGTCATCGCGGGAACAGGCGCGATCGGGCCGGAGATCGACGACGGCTCCGTGGTGTATCTGCTGGCCAAGCCGGTGAAGCGGCCGACGATCATCTTCACCAAGCTGATCGTGGCGATCGCGGTGACCATGGCCTTCTCGGCCGTACCGACGCTGATCGCCGGTCTGATCCTGAACGGCAACGGGCAGCAGATCGCGGTCGCCTACACGGTGGCGGCGCTGGTCGCCTCGATCGCCTACGCCGCGATGTTCCTGCTCCTCGGGACGGTCACCCGGCACGCGGTCGTCTTCGGGCTCGTCTACGCACTCGTCTGGGAGACCCTCTTCGGGTCCCTGGTGGAGGGGGCGCGCACCCTCAGCGTCCAGCAGTGGGCGCTGGCCGTCGCCCAGAAGGTCACCGACGGCGGTCTGGTGACCTCCGACGTCGGACTGCCCACCGCGGTGGTCCTGTTGACGGTCGTCACAGCGGGCGCGACCTGGTACGCGGGACAGAAACTGCGGACGCTGAAGCTCGCCGGCGAGGAGTGACGGGAGCCTCCGGGGCGGCTCGCCCCGGAGGCCGTTCCGTTGATCTTGACGGAGGCTTCACGCACCACCAGGCAGACTCGGCAGGAGGGTTACACGCGGCACAGCGGCCAGGAAGGGCGGCCAGAGGGCGGGAGGAACGGGGATGACAGCGGAGCATTCGTCCGACGGCGGTGAGACGCGGGACGCGGGTGAGGACGTCTGGGACGACCTCGTGCTGGACGAGGACTTCATACGGTCCGCCGAGACGGCCGAACCGTCGGCGCGGGCCCGGATGTTGGCGGAGCGGTGGCGGCGACAGGCCCCGGATCCCCAGCCCTGGCGCTCGGACGAGCCGCCCGCCGGGTGGTTCTTCAGCAAGGCACGGCGCCGCAAGTGGCGCCGCCGGTGACCGTTCGGCGTGGTCGGGGGCCGGGCGGCCGATATTCGGTGGCGGGCGGCTCGGTCGCCGGGCACAGTGGTTGATGTCCAGGTCGCCGGATCGAGCGGCGCCACGTACTGGGAGAGGAGCCCGGCGATGCTGTCCTTCAGGCGCGGTACGTCGAGTTTCCCGCAGGGCAGCCCACGACGGGCTCCGGAGTAGTCACCCCTCCGTCGAGTCCGTCCCCCAGTGGGGAGCTGCCCGGGGCGGCCGCTTCGAGCGCGCGAATCGCTTCGCGTGGGCCGCCCACCCGGAGGATTGGCCGAGTGGTAAGGCACCGGCTTGCTAAGCCGTGGTCGGGTTCTGCCCGCGCACGTTCGATCCGTGCATCCTCCGCCGTTTCGCTGTCGCTGTGACTTGGCCGGGTCGTTGGGCCGGGGATACGTGTGGAGAGGCTCGCGAGGCTGTTGCGGAGCTTGGGGGGGTCCGGGCGGAGCGCTGAGTGCTCAGGGCTTCAGGGCTTCAGGGCTTTGAGCAAAGGCGCCCGGTGATCTGTGCCGGGGCTCCAGACGTTGGCTGTCGGTCGGCGCCCGTCCTCGCGCGCCCCCGCATGGCGGCCGTCGGGCCAGCCCTCCTCGTGGTGCCGTCCCCACTTCCACACGCCCTCGCCGTCGTCGCGGCGAGGGCGGCGGTGCGCGTTCTCAGGGGAGCAGGTGTTCGAGTACCTCGGCGATGCCGTCGTCCTCGTTCGAGGAGGTCACCTCGTCGGCGACGGCCTTGAGGTCGACGTGGGCGTTGGCCATGGCCACGCCGTGGGTGGCCCAGGTGAACATGGGGATGTCGTTGGGCATGTCACCGAAGGCGATGGTGTCCGTGCGCTTCATACCGAGGCGGCGGGCGGCGAGGGAGAGGCCGGTGGCCTTGGTGAGGCCGAGGGGGAGCAGTTCGACGATGCCCTCACCGGCCATGGCGACCGTGACGAAGCCGCCGGCGGCCTGACGGGCGGCCTCGGCGAGCTCGTCGGTGGTCAGGGTGGGGTGCTGAATGTAGATCTTGTTCAGCGGGGCCGCCCAGAGGTCGGACACGTCCGTGAGCGGGGTGGTGGGGAGCGAGCCGTGCAGGGCGTACCCGGTGCCGACCAGGATCTCGCCGTCCAGGCCCGCGCGGCTGGCGGCCAGGTGCAGAGGGCCGACCTCCGCCTCGATCTTGGCGAGGGCGACGGCGGCGAGCTGCCGGTCCAGGGTGACGGCCGTGAGCAGCCGGTGCTCTCCGGCGTCGTACACCTGTGCGCCCTGGCTGCAGACGGCCAGGCCCCGGTAGTCGAGGTCGTCGAGGATGTGGCGGGTCCAGGGGACGGCGCGGCCGGTGACGACGATGTGGGCGGCGCCCGCCGCGGTGGCCGCGGCGAGCGCTTCACGGGTGCGCCGGGAGACCGTGTCGTCGGAACGCAGAAGCGTTCCGTCGAGGTCGGTCGCGATCAGCTTGTAGGGGAAACCCGGGGGCGTCACGGACGGTTCGGAGGCCGTGGTCGTCTCGGACGCTCCGGACGCTCCGGGCGCTCCGGGCGCCTCGGACACCGCGGTCTCGCCGGAGCCCGTGGGGCCCCTGGTGGCTGCCGCGTCGCTCACTTGGCTACCGGCTCCAGCACCTCGCGGCCGCCCAGGTACGGGCGGAGGACCTCGGGGACGCGGACCGAGCCGTCGGCCTGCTGGTGGTTCTCGAGGATCGCCACGATGGTGCGCGGGACGGCGCAGAGCGTGCCGTTGAGCGTGGCCAGCGGCTTGACCTGCTTGCCGTCACGGAAGCGGATCTGCAGTCGGCGCGACTGGTACTCCGTGCAGTCGGACGTCGAGGTCAGCTCGCGGTACTTGCCCTGGGTCGGGATCCACGCCTCGCAGTCGAACTTGCGTGAGGCCGAGGAGCCGAGGTCGGCGGAGGCGACGTCGATGACACGGAAAGGCAGTTCGAGCGAGGTCAGCCACTGCTTCTCCCAGTCCAGCAGGCGCTGGTGCTCGGCCTGCGAGTCCTCGGGCGCGACGTACGAGAACATCTCGACCTTGTCGAACTGGTGGACGCGGAAGATGCCCCGGGTGTCCTTGCCGTGCGAACCGGCCTCGCGGCGGAAGCAGGGGGAGAAGCCCGCGTACCGCAGGGGGAGGCGGTCGGCGTCGATGATCTCGTCCATGTGGTACGCCGCGAGCGCGACCTCGGAGGTGCCGACCAGGTACAGGTCGTCCTTGTCGAGGTGGTAGACGTCCTGCGCGGCCTGGCCGAGGAAGCCGGTGCCGGCCATCGACTGCGGGCGGACCAGCGCCGGGGTCAGCATCGGTGTGAAGCCTGCCGCGGTGGCCTGGGCGATCGCCGCGTTGACCAGGGCGAGCTCGAGGAGGGCGCCGATGCCCGTCAGGAAGTAGAAGCGCGAGCCGGAGACCTTGGCGCCGCGCTCGGTGTCGATGGCGCCGAGGATCGTGCCGAGCTCCAGGTGGTCCTTGGGCTCGAAGCCCTCGGCCGCGAAGTCGCGGATCTCGCCGTGCGTCTCCCGCGTGACGAAGTCCTCCTCGCCGCCGACGGGGACGTCGGGGTGGACGAGGTTGCCGAGCTGGAGGAGGAGCTCCCGGGTCTCGGTGTCGGCCGCGTCGCGCTCGGCGTCGGCGGCCTTGACGTCGGCCTTGAGTTGTTCCGCGCGCTTGAGCAGCTCGGCCTTCTCGTCGGCGGAGGCCTTGGGGATCAGCTTGCCGAGCGACCTCTGTTCGGCACGGAGCTCGTCGAAGCGGACGCCGGACGACCTGCGCCGCTCGTCGGCGGACAGGAGGGAGTCGACGAGCGCGACGTCCTCTCCACGGGCGCGCTGGGACGCGCGCACACGGTCGGGGTCCTCACGGAGCAGGCGAAGGTCAATCACCCCTCAAGGCTACCGGTGCGTGGTTCCGGCCTACGACTTGAATTCGCGCTACGCCGTTCTTGTGGCGTTTTGAGTGGAATATCGATCGCGTTGACACGGCATGGCGGGGGCCGGTGAAAGTCAATGAGGTGAGGGGTGGCCCCCTGAAAGAGGGCAGGGTCGCGGCGCCTGGTTGACTCGACTCCCTTGCGCCGCAAGGGACTTGGGGATCGGTCGTCCACAGGAATCCGCGGTGCCGCAAAGTTATCCACAGGCTGTGCGAAAGATCTGTGGATGTCCGGGAAGATCGCTTGGGAAATCGGGTGCCGTCTTGAGGATTCCCGACCCAAACCGCCTTCACGCCCACTTTCGAGTGGATTGACGTGGAAATGGGTCGCTCTAAAGGGTGGACGTGAGGAAACACGTGGACGAAGGGTGACCCACGGGGTTGTGGACGCGGCGGGGCCCGCGAAGGGGATTTGTCGACTGAGTGGCGCTGTGTTGTCGACTTGTCCCCAGGTCGAGAAGGTCCCCTGTGGATAACTTCTGTGGACAAAGAAAATAAGCAGGTAGCACCGGCGGTGGGCCGGTTCAGAACCGGCCGTCCTGGCAGCGCGCCACCCAGTCCGCCGCGGCCACGAACTCGGTGTCCGAGGTGCCCGGCAGTGTGGGCCGGACCTTCGCGGTGGCGGCGTCCGCACGCGGGTACGAACCGAGGAAGCGGACCTGGAGGCAGACCCGCTTGAGGCCCATCAGCGCCTCCGCCACCCGGCGGTCGGAGATATGGCCCTCGGCATCGATGGCGAAGCAGTAGTTGCCGATGCCCTCGCCGGTCGGGCGGGACTGCAGAAGCATGAGGTTGACGCCACGGACGGCGAACTCACCGAGCAGGTCACGCAGTCCGCCGGGGTGGTCGTCGCGCTGCCAGATCACGACGGACGTCTTGTCGGAGCCGGTCGGGGCGGCTGGCCGGGCGGGCCGGCCGACCAGGACGAACCGGGTCTGCGCGTTCTCCGCGTCGTGGATCTCGGTCTGCAGGGCCTCCAGGCCGTACCGGGAGGCCGCGAACTCGCCGGCGAAGGCGGCGTCGTACCGGCCCTCCTGGACGAGGCGGGCGCCGTCGGCGTTCGAGGCGGCGGACTCCCAGACGACGTCGGGCGGGAGGTTGGCCTTCATCCACTTGCGGACCTGCGGCTGGGCGGCGGGGTGGGCGGTGACCGTCTTGATGTCCGAGAGCTGCGTGCCCGGGCGGACCAGGAGCGCGAAGGTGATCGAGAGGAGCACCTCGCGGTAGATCATCAGCGGGGCCCCGGCGACCAGCTCGTCGAGCGTGGTCGTGATGCCGCCCTCCACGGAGTTCTCGATCGGGACGAACGCGGCCTCGGCCTCTCCGTTGCGTACGGCGTCGAGCGCGGCGGGCACGGACACCACCGGGACGAGCTCGCGGGTCGCGGCCTCCGGCAGCGTGCGCAGGGCGACCTCGGTGAAGGTGCCCTCGGGGCCGAGGTACACGTAGCTGGCTGACATGGACTCACCCTAATGGGCCTCGGTCCAGCCGTACGACCCTCGGCCCGACAGCCCCGCCCGACAGCCCCGCCCGACGCCCGATCCGGTGGCCCGGCCGGACAGCCCGGCCGTCAGCCCTCCAGCAGCCGCTGCCCCACGTACTCACCCTCGGCCGCGCCTCCCGGCACCGCGAAGAGGCCGCTCGACTCGTGGCGGACGAACTTCGACAGGGCGTCGCCGCGGTCGAGTTTGCGCTGGACGGTGACGAAGCCGCGGAGCGGGTCGGCCTGCCAGCAGACGAAGAGGAGACCCGCGTCGGGGACGCCCTTCGCGTCGATGCCGTCGTGGAAGGAGAACGGGCGGCGGAGCATGGCCGCGCCCCCGTTCTGGTCGGGGCGGGTGATGCGGGCGTGCGCGTTGAGCGGGACCAGGAGATTGCCCTCGGCGTCCGTCTTCTCCAGATCCATCGCGGTCGTCTCCGTCGCCTTCGAGCCCCCGCTCAGCGGGGCGCCGTCGGACTTCCGGCGCCCGATGACGTCCTCCTGCTCCTTGACCGAGAGCTGCTCCCAGTCGTCGAGGAGCATGCGGATGCGGCGTACGACGGCGTAGGAGCCGTTCGCCATCCACGCCGGGTCGCCGGAGGTGCCCGGCGAGGCGGAGGCGGGCACGAAGATCCGCTCGTCGAAGTCGGACTCGGCCGGCTTGGGGTTGCGGGTGCCGTCGATCTGCCCCATCAGGTTGCGGGCGGTCATGGGGTGGGCCGTGGCACCCGGCGAGCGGTTGAAGCCGTTCATCTGCCACCGCACCCGTGCCGCGGCGCCCGCGTCCTTCTGGATCGCGCGCAGGGCGTGGAAGGCGACGAGCGCGTCGTCCGCCCCGATCTGCACCCACAGGTCGCCGTCGCTGCGTGTCCTGTCGAGCTGGTCCGAGGAGAAGTCCGGCAGCGGGTCCAGGGATTCCGGACGCTGCTTCTCCAGACCGGTACGGGCGAAGAAGCTGTGGCCGAAGCCGAAGGTGACCGTCAACGACGAGGGCCCGGCGTCCAGGGCGATATCGGTGTCGTCCTGGGCCGCGGGCTCGCCCGCCATCAGCCGGCGGGCCGTGTCCGACCAGCGGCGCAGCAGAGCGGCAGCCTCCTTGCGGCCCGCCCCGGCGGCCAGGTCGAAGGCCACGAGATGGCCACGGGCCTGGAGCGGGGTGGTGATTCCCGGCTGATGTTTCACGTGAAACATCACCTCCCCCGCGCCGAGGGAGGACAGCGGTGTGACCTTCCCGGCGGAGGAGGACGGGGAAGCGGAGCCCGCCGCGTAGCCTGCGGCGCCGCCCGCCGCGCCCAGGGCGAGGCCGGTGGCGCCCGCCGTGCCGAGCAGTCGGCGCCGGGAGATGGGTCCGTTCGCGAGTCTCCCGGGGGTTGCCTCTTCGTCTCGCGTCACCGCGGCGGAGCCGTCTTCGACGAGGTTCTGGTCAGCCATGGTGTGTTTCAGCCGATCTTCGCGTTCTTGCTGACGGTCACCTGGTCGATGTCAGATGTCCGTACGGTGATCTCGATCTTCCAGTCGCCCGCCATGGGGACCTGTACGCCGCTCGCCGTCCAGTGGCCGGTGGTGACGCGTTCGGGAACCACGGGCAGCGGGCCGATCTTCTTGGCCTCCAGGGTGAAGGCGACCTTCACCTCGGGGACGTCGATGGGCTTGCCGTCGGGGCCCTGGACATAGACGTGCATCTGGTTGGCGCCCACCCGCGCGGGGTCGATCTGCAGCCGGGCCACGCCCTGGCCGTTCTTGCCCCCGGTGTCGAACGACATGTCCAGTGCCAGCGCGCCCGACGTCTCGTCCTGCTGGCTCACGGCAGCCTTGGCCGCCTCGGCCTCCTCCACCGTGCGCCCCGGCTCGGTGGCCGTCAGCACCGTCGTGACGGCGAGCAGGACGACGGCGACGCCCGCCTCCGCCAGCACGGACCGACGCAGACCCGTACGGCCCGGATCCGCGTTCCGTATCCGCTTCTCGCGCGCGCTCGCCATCGCCGCCCGCTGCCGGGCGAGCTGAGCGGCCCGCTCGGAGCCCGCGCCGGTCGCCTTGGCGGAGCCGCCCGCGGCGTGCACGGCCGCCGGCGCCTTCTCCTCGGCGGGCTCCTTCTCCTCGACGGCCCCCGTCTCCACCGCGGCCGGCGCCTCCGCCAGCTGCGAGGTCCACCGGCGCGAGATCCACGCGATCCCGACCAGCACGGCCACGAGGCCGATCTTCACGAGGAGGAGCTGTCCGTACGACGTGCCGGTCAGCGCGGACCAGCTGCCGACCTGGCGCCACGACTGGTAGATCCCGGTCGCGGTCAGCACGAGCACGCTGCCGAACGCGAGCCGTGAGAAACGCCGTACGGCCCCGGTGTCGATCTGCGCGTCGACGGGTGCCCGGAAGAGTGCCACGAGCAGCGTCGCCAGGCCGCCGAGCCAGGCGGCGACGGCCAGCAGGTGCAGGACGTCCAGCGGCATCGAGATACCGGTCTGGATACCGGTCGAGGCGTGCTCGGCCATCGCCCAGCTCGCGGCGAGGCCGGCGGCGACCACGCCTCCGCCGATGGCCAGCCCGAAGGTGAGGTCCCGCCGGAGGGACTCGTCCTCCTCGTTCTCGGAGTCCGCGTCGCCCTTGGCGTCCGGGTCGTCGGCGGAGCCCGTATCGTCTGCGGAGTCCGCCGAGGCCTTGGAGTCTGCAGGGGCCTTGGACGCGCCCGAGGCCTCGGTGCCTACGGCCTCGGCGCCGTGGGTCTCCTCGGTGTCCTCGGTGGCCTCGGTGGCCTCGTCCCGTCGTGCGTACGCGCCGAACAGCACCGCGATGAACAGTGCCGCCGCGGCGAGGAGCAGCAGACGGGAGACCAGGGCGGCACCCGTCTTCGTCTGGAGGACCTGGCCGAGGAGGTCCAGGTCGAAGATGTCGCCGAACTTGCCGGAGCCCGTGTAGGACCCGCGCAGCAGCAGCATCGTGAGGGTGGCGGTCGTCAGCGCGAGCCAGCCGGACACCACGAGCCGCTGCACGGGCCGTACCCCGGCACCGCGCCGCCAGCAGGCCAGCACGAAGGTCGCGCCGCCGACCAGCAGGATGAACCCGGCGTACGACAGATAGCGTGCGAAGCCGTAGAGGCCGCCGACGAGCCCGCCGCCGACGCCCTGCTCGGGTACGGCGACCGTCGTCTTGGACGGCGCCCCCACCGAGAAGGTGAAGGCGCCGGAGACGGGATGGCTGTCCGCCGAGACGACCTGGTAGGTGACGGTGAACGTGCCGTCGGGCAGGCCCGAGTGCAGCCCGACGGCGTAGCTGTTGCCGCCCAGATCGGTGACCTCGCCGGTGTCGGCCTCCTTGCCCTTGGGGTCGTACACGCGCACCGAACCGTCGGACATCGCGACCTTCTCGGAGAAGGTGAGCGACACCCGGTCCGGTGCCTCCTGGACCACCGACCCCTGCTGCGGGTCGCTGCCCGTCAGCGCGGCGTGCGCGGAGACGGGTACGGCACCGGCGAGCAGCGCTCCGACGGTGGCGAACAACAGCAACAGCAACGGCCTCAACCGGCTCACCGGTGCTACCTCCCTCAGTGACCGCTGGTCGGCTGGTACGTCGCCGACTTCACGGGCATCTCGACCGCGATGGCCTCGGACTTGGTGAAGTTCAACCGCAGGGACACCGTCTCGCCTTCCTTCGGCTTGCGCTTCAGGTTCTCGAACATCAGGTGGTTCCCACCGCTCTCCAGGACGAGTTCGCCGTCGGCGGGGACTTTCAGAGCCGCGACCTCGCGCATCGACTGCCCGGTCGTCTCGTGGACGGTGACGTCCTGGGCGAGGTCGCTGGTGACGGAGGTCAGCTCGTCCGCCGTACCGCCGTCGTTCTCGATGACGAGGTAACCGGCGGCCATGGAGTCCGTGACGGGCTGCGGCATGTAGGCCGCCTTCACGGACAGGTTCGCGGCGGAGGAGTCGTCGGCGGTGGAACCGGTGGAGCCGCAGCCCGTCAGGGCGACGAGCGCGGCGGCGGTGATCAGGACGGGACCGGTCAGTGGTCTCACGGCTTCTCGCCCTTGAGCAGCTTCGGCAGGTCCTTCTCGTAGTCCTGCACGGTGGCGCCCTCGCCGTACAGCACATAACCACCGTCGGTCTTCGGCGAGAACGCGATGACCTGAGTGCCGTGCTCGGAGACCGTCTTGCCGTTCTTGTCCTTGGTCGGCGGGGCGATGGAGATGCCGACAGTGCGGGCGCCGGCCTGGATGTCGTCGAAGTCGCCGGTCAGGCCGACGATCTCGGAGTCGATGCCCTTGAGCCACTTCCCCAGTTCCGCCGGGGTGTCGCGCTCCGGGTCGGTGGTGACGAAGACGAGCCGCAGGTTCGCCAGCTCCGCCTTCGGCACCTTCTTCGCGATCTCCTTCTTCGCGACCGCGAGGTTGTTCATGGTGAGCGGGCAGACGTCGGGGCAGTTGGTGTAGCCGAAGTAGATCAGCGTCGGCTTGCCCTCGGTCTCCTTGCGGAGGTCGTACGACTTGCCCTTCGTGTCGGTGAGGACCAGGTCGGGCTTGGTGAACGGCTGGTCCAGAACCGTGGCGGCCTTCCGCGGGCCGGTGTCGGAGACCTCGGCGACCGACGTGGTGGAGCTGTCGCCCGTGCCGCAGGCCGAGAGGCCGAGGACGGCCGCGACCAGCAGGGCACCGGCCGCGAGCGCCTTCTTCTTCGTGTTCGTGCGCATGAGAAATGTCCAGGGGGTTCGAGCCCCGGCGCGCACGGGGCGTACCCGTGCGCGCCGGGGGGAGGGCCAGGAAGCCGTGGGCTCAGGCGTTCGTGCGCCGGCGGCCGGCCAGGACGCCGTACGCCACGCCCGCGGCGCCGACGACGATGCCGACGACGCCGAGGACACGGGCGGTGGTGTCGCTGCTGTCGGCGGGCGCGGCGGTGGTCTCGTTCGACGCGGCCTCGGCGTCGTCGGCGTCCTTCGACTCGTCGGAGGCGTTCGAGGCGCCTGACGCGCCGTGGTGGTCGTCGGACGCGGCGGACAGCGCGAGCACGGGGGCCGGGTTGTCGGGCTCCTCCTGGCCTTCCTTCGGCACCTCGATCCAGCGGACGACCTCCTTGTTGGAGTACGTCTGGATCGCCTTGAAGACCAGTTCGTCGGTGTTCTCGGGGAGCTGACCGATGGAGACCGGGAACTTCTGGAAGAAGCCCTTCGCGATGCCGTCGCCGGTGGCGGTCCAGGTGATCTTGGAGACGGCCTCGTCGATCTGCTCGCCGTGCAGTTCGACCGGCTTGTCGAGCGTGGCCTTGGTGACCTGGATCTTCCAGCCGGGGACGGCCTCCGGCTGGGCCGAGGCGAGCGGGTGGTCGGTGGGGAAGTTCACCTCGAGCTTGGTGGTCGTGGCGTCGTCGCGCTCGTTGGGGACCTTGAAGTTGACGGTCGCGTACCCGCCCTTGGCCGCCGTGCCCTCCGCCGCGACGCTGACGTGAGCGAACGCGGGGCCGGACAGGAGGAGGACGGCCGAACCGGCGAGGGCGCCGACGGCGGCGATACGAGAAGCCTTCATGACTGGTGACACTCCACAGTGGGTGAGGAAGAAGAGAGGACGAGGGACAGTGCACGCCGCGAGCCGACAGCCGGCCCGACACCGAGACCGAGAGGCGAGCCGGAACCGGGCCGCGCGACCTGGGACCGGGGCCGATCACCTGGACCGGAACCCGGCCGGCAACCTGGGCCCGGAGCCGGAGCCGGAGCCGGAGCCGGAGCCGGAGCCGGAGCCGGAGCCAGCCGGGCCGGAGCCTGGCCGGCATGCCAGGGTCGGGACCAGGAGCAGAGGCCGGGAGCCGGTGGTCCGAGTCCGTGGGCCTGAGCCTGCGGATCCGAGCCTGCGGATCCGAGCCTGCAGGTCCGAGCCCATGGTTCCGGCAGAGGTCCGGTTCAGCCGCCCAAGTGCGGGAACCGCAGAGCCGGAGCCGCAGAGCCAGAGCCCGTGGGGGCAGGAGCCGTAGGGCAGGAGTCGGTCGGAGTCGCTGGACCGGGGTCGGCAGCGGGGCGCGGGTCTCGACGCCGGGCGACGGACTCCCTCTCCCCGGTGGGGAGTGAGCGGGCGTCGGATCAGGCGGCGAGGGCGAAGGCGGGCGCGGCGACCGGAGGGCCGCGGCGGACGAGGGTGTGCTGGAGTGCGGTCGTCCGCAGGGCGGCGGGCGCCGTGTACACGGTGTGCGGGGCGCGCGAAACGACCTCCGGCGCGCCCGGGAGCCCGGACTGCAGGGCCCGCCCCAGCGCGAGCGCGCCCCGCAGCGACCGTACGAGAGGCTCCTCGGTCGCCAGCCTGGTCAGGCGCAGCAGCGCGAGGTCGCCGTGGCGCAGCACCCACCCGGCGGCTACGGCCGCGAGTACATGGCCGAGCAGCATGGGCAGGGACGGCAAAAGCGCGGCGGAGGAGCCCGGCGCGGTCGTCATCGCGTCCGCCGGGTCGTGCGTGACGTGCGTGCCGCCGACACCGGCGTCGATGAGGATGCGACGGGCCCGCTCGGGGCTCAGGGCTGCCGCGGTCGTACCGCACACGAAGCGGGCCGCGCGCTCGATGAGCGCCGCGTCCATGGTCTCCGTGGTGCCTGACGCGGCGGTCGTCCCGTGCTGGTTCAGGCCGAACAGGATGTGCAGCGCGGTCTGGCCCACCGCCAGGAGTGCCGCGATGCCCGGGAGTGAGCGTTGCCGTCCGGCCAGCGTGGCGGCGACGCAGAAGGTGCCGATGAACCCGACGCCCAGGCTCCACAGCGGGACCGCCGCGCACGAGGCGAGCGCGTGTCCGGCCCCGGCCAGCACGACGCAGACCGCGGCGAACACCGCGGCCCGCAGGACCCGGAGGTCGCCTCCGGCGCGGGTCCGGCGTGTCGCGGCCGGCCGGTGTGGATGGGGGGCAGTCATGGCGGGCCCATCATCGCACCGGGGCGCTCCGCTGGGTTGGGCGGGTTCATGGGTGGAGGTACGGGG
>NZ_JARGEE010000029.1:0-38680 GCF_033794485.1 Streptomyces sp. MB09-02B | reverse complement strand
ACTACGCCGAGCAGGCGACGGCCGAACCGACGAACCTGAAACCCCGTCAACCCTCACTGACCAGCTGATCAGCACCTCTCGCGCAACGGGGGAACCTCAACCCGTTGGATAGCTCGTGCTCCTGCGGGTGGTCCGAAGCGGGCGCGGCTGCGGGCTGTCTGGGGCGGGGCAGGGGGTCATCGGCGCTCTGTCCCAGAATCAGGTCCAGGATTGCGGGGTTCTCCTGGTAGATGCGGGGCACTGCCCGGTTCGCTGCAGGAGCGTTGGTGTGGGCCTGCCGGCGCCCTGCTGACGTGTCGGTGGATGACGTGGTCCATGCCGGTGATGGTGGCGGTGTAGCGGCTGCTGACGATGCGGGCGATGTCGTGGCCCCAGGAATCCAGGTCTCCTGCGTAGGTGATGGGCACTCCGGAGTCATGGGCCAGGTTGAGCAGGACGTGGTCGATCGCGGTGAGGGTTCCGGAGGTGCAGGCGATCGGTTTCCTGACGTGGCGCTTGACCCTCCCCGCCTCGCCACAGACCAAATGCCCCTCGTGGTGGAACCCCTCTTTGATCGACGAAGCGCTCGAGCACCACCGCTGTACCCGCGATCGCAGCGGCAGAAGCTACGTTAGAGATAACTACTGACAATCAACGCAAATCGAACCCAGGCCCGTCGACGAAGTGAGTTCTCGATTACTGCTCCCGTGAAGCCAGTTCTCTGCCACACGGCCGCCCGGCCGGGCACGGACCGCCGGCGAGGACGGAACGGACCGGGCCCGCCCCTGTGACTGAGCGCCGCACCTGCCCAGTCTGGCCAGGCACGGCGCTCAGCTAGGTGCACCAGCGCGAACCAGGTCGTTGAGCGCAGCCGGCACACCAGCTGCGAGACGCTTCCGAGGGTTTGACCGGCCCTCGCAAAGCGGAGCTCCGGTGGCTTCAGCGGCAGCCCTCTGTTACTTCCGCTTGCGTGCCCGCTTCGGCTTCCGCTCAACGATCACCGTCTGAGGCGCGGCAGGCGCCTCGTCCTCAGAAGCCGGCTCAAAGCGACCCGGGATGCTCCTGCGCATCGCCTCGACGTACGGCGGAAGCTCGAAGGTCCGCTGGTCTCGATCGATCGGGATCTCTCCGAGGTGCCCCGAGGCGTCCAGTGCCCCGCGGGCGCCACCTCGCCGGGTGAGCACATCAAGCGTGCCGTGGACACGGTCAACCCAGTCACCGCGGTCCAACCTGGGGTGCCAGCGTTCCTCCCCTCGCCTGGAGTCCCAGGGCGGGAACCCAAAGGCGTACGACCAGGGGACGGCCGCTGACAGGTACCTCTGCACGCGGAATCTGGCAGCGGCCGGTGCGGCGATGTCGCTGTCGCCGAGCTTCTTGACGTCCAGGGTAGAGATGATGGCGCAGCCGTAGTGGCGAGGCTCGGCGTGCTTGCAGTCCTTGTACGAACTCAGCCCTGGGCAGGCGTTCCACCGGGCCGGCGGCGCCCAGTACGTTCCTTCCTCGAAAGTACCCTCGGGCCAGCCGTTATAGAAGACGTGAAACGCGTAGCGGGCCTGATCAGGGTTACATCCCTTGATTAACGTGTCGTACTGGAACGCGTCTTCGCCTGCCCCACGGTGCTTCAGCATCCGGTAGGTGTTGTCCTCGTAGACGCGCTTGGCCTGGATGCGAAGGCAGATCCACCCCGCCTGGTCGTCTCCAATCCACCACTCCCAGTCAGCGCCCGAATTCCGCTCTTGCACCTGGCTGCTTTGGTAAGTCAGCAATCCAGGGACTTGGTTCTGGAGCGTGAAGAGCAGGATGTCCGTGACAGCCGTCTCGTCGAACCTGCGCCCGGTGGCTTTATTCACGAGTAGTGCCGTCAGTTGTTCACGGGTTTGGGAGGCACCCAGATCCACGGTCGGGTGATGTTCACGAGTTTTGACAGCACCGGGGTACTTGCCAGGGCAGCATCGGGGTGCTCCTGGTGAAAGGTCCTGGTCATGCCGCAGATGTCCAAGGTCGAGCTGTACGCGGCGATCCGGCGTGACCACCGTGCCGGCATGAAGATGCGCGAGCTTGAGCGCAAGTACAACGTGTCGTGGAGGACGGTCAAGAAGGCCGTGGACTCGGTCTGGCCGGAGCCCCGGAAGAAGCTGCCGCCGCGGCCAACTGCGCTGGATCCGTACAAGCCGGTGGTCGACGAGATGCTGCGGACGGACCTTGACGCGCCACGCAAGCAGCGCCATACGATCACGCGGATCTTCCACCGGCTCATCGAGGAGCACGGCGCCGATGTGTCCTACCAGATGGTCCGCCGCTATGTCTCCGACCGGAAGCCGGAGATCCTCGCGGCCTCGGGCAAGGCCCCGGTGGAAGCGTTCGTGCCGCAGACCCATCTGCCGGGCCACGAGGCGGAGGTCGACTTCGGCGACGTGACCGTGCGCCTGGCCGGCGAGCTGGTGACCTGCTATTTGTTCTCGCTCCGCTTGTCTTACTCGGGCAAGGCCGTCCACCGGGTCTTCGCCTCCTGCGGCCAGGAAGCCTTCTTCGAAGGGCACGTGCACGCGCTTCGCACGCTGGGTGGTGTCCCGCGAAGCAAGATCCGTTACGACAACTTGAAGTCGGCCGTCGCCCAGGTGCTGGGGCTGAACCGGGCCCGGGTGGAGACCGACCGGTGGATCGCCTTCCGCTCGCACTTCAACATCGAGAGCTTCTACTGCCGCCCTGGCATCGAAGGCGCCCACGAGAAGGGCGGAGTCGAAGGGATGATCGGCTACTTCCGCCGCAACCACTTCACACCAGTCCCGGAAGTCGACTCCCTCGCAGAGCTGAACGAGATGGTCGACCAGTGGGACCTGCACGACGGGCATCGCCGGATCGGCTCACGGCCGCGGACCGTCGACGAGTACTTCGCCGTCGAGCAGCCGCTACTGGTGCCGTTGCCGGATGAGCCGTTCGAGACCGGCCGGCTGTTCACGCCACGGGTCGACCGCTACAGCCAGATCGCCGTCCGCACCAACCGCTACTCGGTCCCGACCCGCCTTATCGGCAAGCGGGTGCGAGTCGTCCTGCACGCCTCTCACCTGGTGGTTTACGACAGAAACGTCGAGGTGGCCCGCCACGAGAGGCTGATCGCGAAGGGCAGCTGCCGCCTGGACCTGGACCACTACCTCGAAGCCCTGATCCGCAAGCCCGGCGCCTTCCCCGGTGCCACGGCACTGGAACAGGCCCGGTCAGCGGGCAAGTTCACCCCGGTCCACGACGCCTGGTGGGCACAGGCCCGCAAGGTTCACGGCGAGCGGGACGGCACCCGGGCGTTGATCGAGGTCCTGCTGCTGAACCGGCACCTCGCCCACGAGCACGTGGTCGCTGGCCTGGCCACCGCGCTGCGGGCCGGCGCCCTGACCGCCGACGCGGTCGCCCTGGAGGCCCGCAAGGCCGCCCAGACGGAGGACGAGCCAACCATCGGCGCATCCATCCCGGCGCTTCCTGGGCAGACGCCGGCCACCGTCACGTCACTGCACGAGTGGCGCCTCGCGCACCTCCCACCGGACACCAGACCACTGCCGTCGGTGACCCCCTATGACCAACTGCTCCGACGCCGCCGCACCAGCGGCAGCGAACACCGTGAGGGAGAAGCCCAGTGACCCTGCCCCGCCAGCGAGGCTTGACCGAGCAGGCCGCCGACGCCGCGATCGACACCGCCTGTCGCTTGCTGCGGCTGCCCTCGATCCGCAACGAGTTCAACGACATCGCCGACCGGGCGGTCAAGGACCAGATGACCTACCGCGGCTTCCTCGCCGAACTGCTGATGACCGAGTGCGACGACCGGGCACGCCGCCGCTCGGAACGACGGATCAAAGCAGCGGGCTTCCCACGGGAGAAGTCACTTCGGGCCTTCGACTTCGACGCCAACCCGAACATCGACGCGGCCACCGTCCACACGCTCGCCAGCTGCGAATGGATCAAGAAGAGCCAGCCGCTCTGCCTGATCGGCGACTCCGGAACCGGCAAGTCCCACATGCTCATCGCCCTGGGCACCGAGGCCGCCATGAAGGGCTACCGAGTCCGCTACACGCTGGCCACGAAGCTGGTCAACGAGCTGGTCGAGGCCGCCGACGAGAAGCAGCTCAACAAGACCATCGCCCGCTACGGCCGCGTCGATCTCCTCTGCATCGACGAACTCGGCTACATGGAACTCGACCGCCACGGCGCCGAGCTGCTGTTCCAGGTGCTGACCGAGCGGGAGGAGAAGAACAGCGTCGCCATCGCCTCCAACGAGTCCTTCGGCAAAGCGCACACGTTCCGGCGAACCCGTGCGAGGTGCTGCCTGAACAGCACGGGTTCAAAACGAATGGGCAGGCCGCCGGGTTGGACGTACTCTGCGGGCTGTGACAGTGAGATATGTGCTGGACGGCAGCCAGGTCAGGTCGCTGGAGGACTTCTGGCGGGTCGCTGGCGAGAGCATCGGCTGCGGCGGTTACTTCGGCCGGAACCTCGATGCATTCGCTGACTGCCTCCGCGGCGGCTTCGGGACACCGGACGATGGCGACTTCATGATCGAATGGCGTGACCACGAAGCCTCCCGCCAGCATCTCGGGCACCCCGAGACTGCCCGGCAGCTCGAGATGTGGCTCGCCCGCTGTCATCCGACGAACAAGGAACACATGGCCGCCCGGCTGGCGGAAGCCCGCGCCGGCCGTGGCCCGACCGCCTTCGACTGGCTGGTCGAGATCATTGAAGAGGAACTTCCGGGCGGCCTGCGCCTTTCTTAGCCAGGCCGACTGGTCACGGAGCCGGCAGACGGCCCTCGTCGACGTGGTCGGCGAGATAGATCAGGGTGGCCTGCGGGTCCATTCCGAACGCGGCGGCGACGAGCTTGGGGTCCATCGTGTTCACCATGTCGACAAGGCGGGTGCTGCGGATCATCCGGGGCGGGAAGCCGCAGTCGTCGAGGACGTGGGAGAGGTAGGCGGTGGAGGCCGGGCTTCGCCCGGCCTTTGTCCCTTTGGTGACTACGACGTGTGGGTTGTCGGTCCGCCATGCCTGGCGATGGTCCAGGCAGCGCTGAAGCACTGTCCATGAGGCGGGATCGAGCGGGACAGGATGGGGCCGCTTGCCGAGCCGGACCGTTTGGGCCTGCTGGTCCACGTCGTTGACCTGCAGCATCCGGGCCTCCGAGCTGGAGGCACCATGCAGCAGAGCGAGCATCCCCACGACTGCCTCGTGGGGATGGACCTCCTCGTTGGTCGTCCAGCGGCGGAAGAGACAGCGCTGCTGGTCGAGGGTGAGGGTCCTGCCGCGGAAACCCTTTGAGCTCTTGGAGGTCATGTTCCGGGTCGGATCGATCAGCACGATGTGCTGGGCACGGGCGAAGCGGAAGAACTGGCCCAGCACGACCAGCCGGCGCTTGCGTGCTTTGGGCAAGGTGGCCAGGAACGCTTCGACGTCGTGAACATCGACGAGGGCCCAGTCGTTCTTGTTCCGCTGGCTGATCAGGAAGAGCGCCAGGTCACGCAGGATGGTCAGAGCTGTTTCCAGAGTGTGGTTGCTGCGGGGGCGGGTGCCGGCCCGCCGGGCCCGCTGCTGGGCCCGCATCCGGAAGGCGTCGAAGGCGATGACGGCCTGCTGCAGCGGTTCGGGGACCGCGTCGATGCGGCGTCTGCGTCGGCCGACCGCGAGTCGTTCGGCCTGGTCAGTGGGCAGGGCCAGGCCATGGAGGGTGAAAAAGTCCTCGAGTGCACGGGCGAACGAGCCCATCGACCGCCCTGGCCTGCGGGACCGCTCCAACAGCGCCTGGGGCGAGTTGGAGTGCTCGTCTCCCAGGAGTCGGCCCAAGTCGGTGACGAAGCCGCAGGCCCTGGAGACGCAGTGGGTGCCCGCAACATGGGCGATGAAGGTATCGAGCCACTCCGGCGGGTCGGCGAGTTGGTCTCGGAGGTGTTCACCGCGGATGAAGGGGCGGCCGGGATGCTTCTGCCAGCATGCTGAGCACAGCCCGAGTCCGGCATGCCGCCGCACCTGGCCGCACTCGCGACAGGTCCGCGGTGGCTGTTTGTCTTGGCGGGGCCGGGAACAGTGGCCGCACCAGCCGGTGTCTTCTCGCAGATAGCCGGGCCTGCCGCAGCGGGGACACACCTGCTGGGCCGCGATCTGCTCGGCTTTGCGGCGGCAGTCCCGGCACAGCCGGGTGTGGGACGCACGGACTGGATGGCCGCATTCGTCGCAGACGCGGGAGCACGTGATGCACCGGCCGGTGTCCTGCTGGAGAACGCGAGCCTTGCCGCAGGCCGGGCATGTCGCCTTGGCCGCCTGTTCCTCGATCCGGCGCCGGCATCGGCAACAGTGCAGGCGGTCGAGATATCCGACGGGAGCCCCGCAGGTGACGCAGTCTCGTTGCCTCTTGCCCATCGTGCTCTCCGCTGGTCACAGGGGTGGCATGGACCGGCCCCTGGCTGAGGCGGCTGGCGGAAGGTCGGCGACCGGCCGGGGTGGTGCAATGGGTCGCTCGACGGGGGTGGTGTCGACCTCGATCAGGTCGTTAGGGGTGCACTCCAGCGCGGTGCACAACGCGGCCAGCGTGGTCATCTTCATCTGCGAGGGCTCCTTGGTAAACAGGGCGGACACCGACGCCGAGGACAGCTCCAGGCCGGCCTTCTCGGCCAGGAGCCGCCGCAGTTCCGTCCCGGTCCACACCTCGCGCTGGGCTGCGGCCATCCGCAGCCGCCATCGGATCTTCATGCCGTGGTGTCCTTCCCCGTCAGCTCGGCCAGCGTGCTGGCGACCGCCCGCTGATACGCGTCCTCGATGAAGGTCGCGGAGGGCCGGACATATCGCATGGTCGAGCTGACCGTCCAGTGACCGAGCATTTGCTGGATCGCCACCAGGTCGACGCCGCGTTCGTAGTTGTGCGTCGCGCAGGCCCGCCGCAGCGCATGCGGGCTGAACCGCTCGTCCGCCGGCCGTCCTTCCAGCTGCATGAGATACCGCAGCCGGTTGCGGATCGTCCCGCGGTGCAGGGGGCCGCCGGACTCGTCGGCGAACAGCACCGGCGAGTTGGGGAACTTGGGCCGTACGTCTTCCAGGAACCACCGCAGCACGAGGTCGAGACCGTCGAGCATGGGAACCCAGCGAGGGCGAGGCCCGGAGGTGTGGGCGCCTTTGCCGAAACGGACATGCAGCTTGCCGAACGGGCCACGGGTGAAGTGCGCGTCCGGCTTTTCCAGCAGCGAGGCTTCTTCCGAGCGGAGCCCGGCGTGATACAGCGTCCGGAACATCGCATAGTCACGGGCCGCGGGTCCGTACTTCCGGGCGGTGGCGATCCGCTGCTTCATGAAGTCGAAGAACTCGGCCACCCTTTCGGGTGTCGGCGGCGGAAGCAGAGCCGGGGACTCGTCGCCGACATGCCGCGAAGCGTTGAACTCGTCGACCGGGCAGACCAGCCGGACGCCGAACGCGGCCTCGATCTCGGCCGCCTTACGGGCCTGCAGGAACCGGTGGAAGCCCTTGAAGATCTGCACGTACTCCCGCCGGGTCGAGGTCTTGCGGCCCTGGACCGAGAGGTCACCGACGACGCGGTCGATGTCCTCGGGCGTCACGTCCCACGCGGGTCGGCCGAGCGCCGTGAGCGTCCGCTCCAGCAGCCCGATGTCGTTGTCGATGGTCACCGGGCTGAACCCGCGGGCCCTCCACGAAGCGACGAACGCGTCGACACACGCCGCCTGGAACTGCCACGGATCCGTCGTCAGCGGCGTCTGCGGGACGGCCCCGCCCGCGATGACCTGCAGTCTCGCCTCGGCCACCGGCACACCTTCCTCGCACCTGAACGGTCAAGGCAGCACCTTGAAAATCAGGCTGCCACCGCGAGAACCAACGAGGACCGCAGGAACGGGAAACGGCCAGGTGGCAGCGGCAACCCGTGTGAGGGAACAAATGCCAGCCCCAGATGGCTGGACCAAGACCTTCACCGATCCCCGCCTCTGCGCGGCCATCGTCGACCGTCTCACCTTCAACGGCACGATCATCGAGACCGGCACCGACTCCTACCGCCTCGCCAGCACCCGGGCCCGAGCCGAAGAGCACATCGCCAGCTGAAGATCTTCCCTCCCGGTCTCCGGACACATCCCCAGGGCCGGGAGGCCCAAGGTCACAAGGCGATCAGCCCTGCCGCCGTCTCTCTAAAGCCGCAGGCATCGAAGTAGAACGATCGCAAGTGCTCTTCGAAGTCGACATGCAGCCACTCACACCCTGCAGCACGGCATCCCTCAGCAGCCGCCTTGACCAGCGCGGCTCCCACCCCGTTCGAACGATTGCGCTGAGCTACGACCGTGTCCAGGACGAACGCATGGACGCCGCCGTCCCAGGCGACGTTAACGAAGCCGACCAAACGATCATCCTCCCAGGCGCAGACCCAGCCGAGGCTGTGACGTTGAAGCCTTGCACGCCAGTCCGTCTGCCCGACCGGATGATCGAACCCTTCGGCATGCAGCTTGTTGAGAGCTGAGTTGTCGACGTCGCCTCGCCACTCATACGTGATCGTCATGATCCGAACCTAGCGACCACACGGAGCCGGACTGCAGGGCGGGCCGACTCACCTACTCTCGGCTGCCGTCAAAACTGCTGAACAACGAACGCGCCGAAGATCGGTAAGTGCTGCTCAAACTCATCGACAACTGCTGTCGCAACTAACGAACGAAGCCAGCCCGGGAAGACGCCCGAACTCGATGCGTCCCCAGGTCTCTATCGCTGCCGTGTCCATGGCAGTGCACAGGTCTCGGAGACTTTCTATCGCCATAGTCGCACTCTTCCATGTTGGAGCGATCAGCGCGGAACGTTGCGTGAGTTGGACGGCGCGCTCGGCCCCCGCACACGTCTGAGGGGGACCTCGGTGGCCACCTACAGCGTTCGGTCACAGCTGTGACTGAACGCCGCACCTGGCCCAGATGGACAGCCTCGGTGCTCAGGACTCCGACCCGGGAGAACCGGAGAAGACGCCGCCATCAGTGATGTGCCGACCGTCCACAGGTGCCCAACAGACCGGCTCTCGGCAACCACGGAGCGGGCCTGGCGATCAACCGGATCCCGTCGCCCCACCTCGGCTCGACACCGCCCACGGACACCGCGGCAACCGCCGTTTTACAGTTTCCTACTACTCGGCCGCATTTTTTTGATGATCTCCTCCAAGGATTCACCCTCGGGTGATCTATTGATCGCCTCTACGTCATCATCCTCTTGGGAAATCCGTGACTTGCGACCCTCTTCGGACACAAGAACAGTTGCGCTCCACCCTTGGTGTCGCCGATCGTAAGCATGAGGGCTGAACGTGGCGAGAATCACCTGAAATGCCCATTGGGATGATTCGAACAAATCCAGGATCTCCATCTCAATGGCTGGATGCAGGCAAGCGAACGGCTCGTCAAGAACTAGAATCGTCGGTTCTGCGCGAGCTTGCAGTTCAGCGAAAGCCGCGAGCACATAGAACGGAAAAATCCGGCTTCGCTCCGCCGCTCGCCACCCTCGGCAATATGTGACGCTGATGGAACCATCACTGTTCAGAGATACGCCGGATATCACATCAGGCAGGAGACTCGGAAGGCTGGCTACGACGGTTCTAGCCGTCCATGGATCGACACCCAGGAAATCAGCTACACCGCTGACGGTGGGCGACTCCATTACGAAGGATTGCGTGCCGAAAGACCAGACTCTGTAGGGGCGAGGAGGGAGCGGGACTCTCCTGTCGTCCACCTGGTATTCCAGCACTTCACCGCGCACATCCACCGCCGCCCGACGAAGAGCCGGGTCAAACCAGGTGATCGCACATGACAGGTCGGCCGGATATTTGACAGACGCTGCATCCATGAGCAGTTGCGGCGAAGTCAGACATCTCAACAGATGGAATAGACGGGTCTTTCCCGAGCCGTTCATCCCGAAAAGCAGATTAAGCTTCGAAAGTCGAATGACGCCCGGCGTGAAGAGGTAATGACTCATGACTTCAAGCGACTGCACCCAGCCAAAAGGCTGAACATGTCCTCCCTGCTCAAGGCGCGTCCGATTCTCATGCAGATCTTTCCAGCTTCGAAGCAGAGACTCTGAATAGAATTTTCCTGCGTTCGCATCGACAAGGCGACCGCAACTTGCGCACATCCAGATCCCGTTTGATATAGCAGAGCGAACCTTGTCCGGCAGGCCGCCGGTTCCCCGCGGGCCGCCTGCCGCTGCGGCAAAAATATGGGCAGCCGTGCCGGTATCCGAGACACCCTCAGCTCCAGCGCCTGGGCCGATCGTCAAAGCGCCGCACTGGGGATTGGAGCAGCGGAATCCTGCGCGCTGGGCCAACCTCAGACGAGTTTCCTTGCTGAAGTCGGCCCTCTGCCCACGGCCATGGCCTCCTGACGACACCCGCTGTCCCCCCTCATCTCGCTCCCGAAGACCGTTCACGTGTCCGTTAGACCCCCTGCGCGCGTGACGGAACCCCTTGCCGTCGCGCAACCGCCTCCAGCTATAGATTGGCGCTGCCCCGATGTACAGGCAACAACGACTCGACCCCAAGGTTCGCCAACGTGAACGCCCTCCACTACCCTGCCAGGCCAGATGCCGCGCTCGCCCATAGCTGTGACTGAGCGCGATATCTGGCGTGGCAGGACAGCTTCGATGCACAGCGCCTGCTGGCTCGCCCGACGCGCGAACCGGGTCACCACCGGGCGCGCAGTACGCCGTCGCTGTCCGGGAGGGCAGCACAGAGCAGCGGGTGGTGTTCGGCGAGGGACAGGGGCAGCGCGCAGGCGGCTCGGGCATCGGCCACGTGGGCGCTGAGTTCCTCGTAATCGGTGTCGTCGACGATCGCGTGGCTGATTGTGCCGTCCTGCGCCTCCCAGACGAACTCGATGGATTCCTCCTGAGGCAATGCAGCGAGGACGGCGCCGACGTCCGGAGTCAGGTCGGGCCAGACGGTCAGCAAAGCGCGCGGGCCGAGACCAGCGCGCACTGTGTCGAGGTTCTCCGGCGTGATTCGGTGCCAGCGTGCGGCGTTGCGAACGTAGCTTTCCTCGAGGAGCAACGCATGTCGTGAGGCCAGCGCGGTGTGCACGCGTATCCAGAAGTGCTCGTCGGCTGGCTCCGTCACTTCCGCTTCGTCGACCTTGGCCGCGTAGGGCGAGGCCGTAAGCGGTTCCGGGAAGAGGCCGAGTTCCCGCGTACGGGCCACGGCCTCCGCGCAGGGCCGGTCGCTGCCCACATACATGTACTGGTCCCACCCGACATGCACAGTGAACAAATCCCCCACCTCCAGTCGGCACCAAGCACCTTGGTCGCGGAGCATCGCTCGGACCAGTTCCAGGGCGACCGGAAGGGAGACCTCGGCCCCATCGTGGTAGCCGGTGAGGTCGGGCGGGAAGAGCCTACCGAGGCCGTGCCCCACAACTGAGGGCTCCCCGCCGAAGTGGACGAAGCCCGTGACCGCAGGGTCGCGGATCTCCAGCCGGTCGATGCCCGCGTCCTCCGCGAAGGCGGCCACCGCCGCAAGGTACGCCGCTTCGACGGGCCCGTAATCGCTGATCGTGCCCTCGGTGCCGGTGTAGTGACCGTGCTCGTCGCGGCCGGCGGGGTCGTATTTAGTGATCCGATGGACGAAGGCCGGCGGCACGCTACTCCTCGGACGGGGCGGAAGGAGTGCCCAGCGTAGATCCCGGCCCCGCTTCTCCGACCGGGGGAAGGCAGTCCCCGCATCGACGGGTTCAAGGCCCGACGGTCGTCTCGTCAGGAGCGGTGAGTCTTGTCGAGAAAGGCGCCTCGGTCGCGGCGGCGATTTCGGCGATGCGTTGAAGTGCGTCCTGGTAGGCGTCCGCGTTGCCCGGCATCTTCTGCCAGGCGCGGATGGTGACGGTTGCGGACTGGAGGGCGCCGGGGGTGATGCCGAGGTAGCGGGCAGCTGCAGCGCGGGGGCCACCGCGGGTCATCTGGACGAGGCGGATCGCGGCGTCTCGACGCAGTTGGGCTGCGGGCCCGTTCAATTCGCGGTCCGGCCCGTGGACTCGCTCCCGACAGACTGGGACAGGGAGTCCAGAGCGAGAGATAGGGGGAAAGTGCGTCACCGCCGTCACCGCGGCGAGAGCGTCCGGAAGAACAGCGGGTCAAAGCTGGTCCGTGAGGTCGACGTGCGTCATCGTGCCCGGCTTTCCTCATCAGCCGGTCGGCGGCATCGGGCGCTCGGAGAGGAGGGGAGCCGTGGGTTCCTACACTCGCCTGGCCCGATGGTCGGCCTGTCCCTGTCACGGGCTGGCGCAGGAGGGCAGCGAACGGATTGGGGCTATTCCGCTCCCCACGCGAGGCGTGTGGCCCATCTGTTGAAGTCTTCCAGGAACCGTTCCTGGGCGTCCTTCAGCTTGGCGATGTCGCCTTCGCAGAACCCCTCTGCCAGCAGTGGGTGCCCTTCGGGGGAACGGGTGAGCTGCCGTTCCAGCCATGCGGCGGCGAGGGGCTGGTAAGCGTCCATCCCTCCCGTCCGGCGCATGTGGGGAGCTCCGTCCAGGCTGTGTCCTGCGCTGTACACGGCGATGAGCCGCAGGAGTTCGAAGCGTTCCCAGGCATCGGTGTAGGCGGTCGGGCTGAGGGCCAGGTGTTCGGTGAAGACGGAGCGAAGCTGCTGGTAGAGCTGCTCGGAAGCGTTTCGTTGGGCGAGCACGCTGCCTGGGCCGAGGAGGACCGCGACCGGAACCGCAGGACGGCCGTTCGTGTAGGGGTCCGGTGTGTGGGGTTCGGTGAGGATGCGGGCCAGAGTTCGCCATCGTTCAGCGGCGAGGGCGGCCACCCCTGCCGCGTGGGTGACCATGGCGGCGGGAGCACGGACGAGGTTGAGGAGGGAGGTCGAGCCGCCGTCGCGGCTGGGTTCCGCGAGCTGTTCGATGTCGGTGATCCACCAGCGGTCGGTTTCGTCGCTGCCCCAGTAGGCGCAGGTGGCCACCAGGGCGAGCAGGCGCTCGGTCTCGGCGCGGAGCGTGTCGAGGCGGTGGCCGTACTCGGCTGGTTCGTCGGCTACGTTCCAGGGGCCTTGGCGCAGGGGGAGGTTGGTGATGCGAGTGAACTCCCTGCCGAGGGTGTCGTGCAGCGAGATGGCCTGCCGGGTGCCGGCGAGGGCGCGTTTGGCGGACGCCACGGCGATGGCGGTGCTGACGGGGTGTTCGCGTGCGATGTCGTTGAGCGCGGCGACGGCGTCGGCGGTCTGCGCGAAGAAGGTGTCGGCGTCCGCGGTCACGTAGGTGGCGGCCCTGCGGGTCAGCAGTTCGTGGGCTGCTTCGGACAGCGGACGGGGGTCGGTCCAGAAGGTGGCGAAGCGGCGCGTGGTGCAGCGGGACAGGGCGTTGCGCAGGGCGGGGTCGTAGGTGGCGGACCAGCCGGCGATGGCCAGGCCGTACTCGTCAAATACGCGGTCGAGCAGCGCATCGACCTGAGGGTGGTAGTGCTTGAGTTCGTCGGGGGTGTTGAGCATGCTGGTGGGGTTGAGGTAGTCGCCGTGTACATGGACGACCAGGCACTTGACGATGTGGAGCGGGGCCAGACCAGCGGCGTCGTCGGGGTGGGCCACCACGGTGGGCTCGATGCCGGCCTCGCGCAGGGCGGTCTCGGCGAGCCGGTCGAAGTTGGTGGTCAGCACGATGCGGACGATGCCGGCGTCGGCGAGCCGGGCGATGGCGTGGTGGGCGGCCGTGGGCCGTTTGCGTCCTTCTTCCCGTTCCTGCTCGTCGGGCTCGAAGTAGGAGCGCAGCAGTATCTGGCGCTCGTAGGGGGTGCTGGTGAGGGTGTCCAGGAGTGTGTCGTAGGTGGCGGGATGGCCGAACCGTTGCCGGTACCAGGCGTGCGGATCGCCGGTCTCCTCGATGTTCTCCGCAGCAGCAACGCGGCGGATGAGGTCCTGCTGGACATCCCACGCGGAGGGCATGCCCGAGGCGATGGAGGCGCCGGCGCCGAGGAGCACGGCGTAGGCGCCGGGTGCGGCGTGCATGGCGAACGCGAGCTGGACGTGCGGTTCCATCATCTCCATCAACAGTCTCCGGGCATCGGCACGGCAAGGTGCCAGTTACCGGTCGGCCTGGCCCACCCCTACTTTACGTCAGAAGGACGAGAAGCGGGTGCGGGGTCCCTGTCCGCCCCATCGCGCCGAGGGGGCGTCAGCGGTATTCACGCAGCCGTGTGAGGAACTGCCGGACGAGCGCGTCAAGATCGGCGTCCGCGCTGGTCTCCTCGACCAGGATGCGTTCGATGTGAACTATCCCGCTGTTGCGCCAGTGCCGGTCGCGCGTGGTGTCCGCGCCGAAGCGTCCCCTGTGGTGGGGTCCGTCGACCTCGATGATCCCCACCCTGCCGGCGACAGTGACGAGGAAGTCCGGCGTCCAGGCGTTGCCGACACCGACGCGTCCCATCGGCAGCGGGAAGATGGAGATGGTGGACTCCTCGGGCAGCGCCGCCTGCGCCCTCTTCAGCGCCTCGTAGACGAGCACTTCCTCGCGGGAGTCAAAGACGAAGCCTTCCTTGCTGAGCCCGGGGGCAACTCCTTTGAGGCGGGTCCTCGAGGCCTGGTTGGACGCCGCTCCCTTGGCCAGCCGCTCCTGCAGTATCCGCCGCCAGTCGTCACCGATGTCGGGAAGCGCCGGCGCGGCGGTGACCCCGCCGATCTCCAGACCATGCCGTCCTGCCACATGCTCGAACACCGGCTGGATGGCTGCGGTCACATTCTCGGTGAACCGGGGAACGAGATAGGGCGGCACGATGAGCACAGCGTCCTGCCAGTCACCGAACCGGTTGCCAGGGACCAGTTCCACGTCCTCGACGTCCGCCAGCAGTGCCGCGGCCTGGCTGTTGCCCTGCTCATGCATGAGGAACGCGGTCTGGGCCAGGGCGCGATGCAGTGCGTGTGTCGCTGCTTCGGTTGGCTCGCTTGAGGTTTCAGAGGTGGTGACGGCGACGGACACCCGCACCTCCGTCGCCGGGTCTTCCGGCGCGGAGCGCGGAAGGGCCAGCGGCGCCCCTCCCTCCACCACCAGTTCGACGGCAGGCCGGGCATGGAGCACCTGGTCAAGGGCTTCGTCCAGCACGTCGTAGCCGCCCGAGTTAACGAGGTTGTCGTATATGGCCTTGTTCGGCGCGCTCAGCGTCAGGGTGGCGCCGTCGTAGAAGAGCACCTCCGTGTGCTGCTCCAGCAGAATCCAGGTGAACCGTCGCCGGTTCTTGACCGCTTCCAGCACGTGCGGCCAGAACTCCTGCATGCCTGCCGTCATATCCGCCATAACGCCTCCTGTGCGCTGCCCAACCAGCAGGGTAGAGGCAGGCACTGACAACCAACGGCGGACCTTCACCCGCTGCGTAGAGACACGGCCGCCCTCCCACCGCACCATGTGACCTCCCGGACAATCCCGGGCATCATCCCCGAGTCCGGACACGGCCAGCGTCGGGGCCTCGGGGGGCGCGTACAGTCGCGGGGGACGCAGCAGCATCAAGTCCGCACGTACCTTCGGAGATGGTCACGTTGGTGTCGGGACGGCCGGTAGACCCGGAAGAAGCACGCCAGTTGATGCTGCGTAACGGGTGCAGGCCTAATACCGCGTTCACCAAGGCCAAGGACCCCTGGCCGAGCACGTGCGAACGCTGCGGTGCAGACATCGATCCGACCTACGACAGCATCGCCTCCAAGGTACGAAGGTTCGGTGACGCACCACGCGGCTGCAGGGACTGCGCAGACCGCGCGCTGGCCGAGAGGTTCCGGCTGGACGAGGCGGAACTCGCCAAGACGATCGCCCTGGCCAATATCAAGCCGCTCGAGCCGTACATGAACAACAACAGCCGGATGGAGAGCATTTGCCTCAACGAGGACTGTCCGCGCGAGGGCAGACCGATCAAGGTGCTGATCAAAGCGGTCCGGCGGGGTGCCATGGCCTGCAAGTACTGCGCCCGGCGGGCGATCCACCCCGAGGAGGCCGTGGCCATCATGCGGCAGAAGGGCCGTGTGGAGCCCGCCACCGCCTACGTCCGGGTGGATGATCCGTGGCCAGGCACCTGCCTGCGCTGCCAGCAGCGGGTGCGGCCCCGCCTGCACGACGTGATCCAGGGCCAGGGAGCGTGCCTGCACTGCGCTCCGAACACGCCGCTGACCAAGCAGCAGGCGTGGGAGCGCGCGGTCGCCTACCGGTTTCGTCCAGGTAATCCGGAGGCCTTCAAGAACACCAACACCCCGTGGGCAGGTACCTGTCTGAACTGCCACGGTCCGGTGAACCCGTCTCTGGGCAACCTCTACCGCGGGCAGGGAGCCTGCAACTCCCGTAGCTGCAAGGTCACCGGTTTCAAGGACAGCGAGCCGGGGCTCGTCTATCTGCTGCGGCGGTCGTCCGATCCCGCCATGGCGAAGGTCGGCATCTGCGAAGATGCCGCGCGCAATACGCGGTTGCAGGTCCACGCGCGCAATGGCTGGGAGGTCGTCTACACCCGGTCATTCAGAGTGGGGCTGCATGCGCGGCTGGTGGAGGGGGCCGTCAAACGGCTGTGGTTTGACGAGCGTGGTTGGAAGAACGGGGCGGCCCGTGGGGAGCAGTGGAGTGACGGCTACACGGAGACGGTGCTCCTCGATGACGCGGAGCGCGGCGAGCCATGGACTCTCGTGACGAGTCTGGCGCTGTGGACGGACGTCCTGGGCGAGGCCCAGCGGCTGGGCTTCGACCTGGACGAGCAGCGGCTGGAGGCGCCCGCGCATTGACCGGAATGGGCGGCGGTCCGTCCTGCGCCCGTGGCCCGTCCGGCTCACCGGATGCGCGCAGTGTTGCGCCGGGCTCTCCCGTCGTCGCAGCGCCCCGCGCTGTGGCAGGAGCCTGGGCCGTGGACGGGGGCCGCTGCGCTGTTCACCGGGATGCAGGTCGCAGATCGCCGTGCCAGCGAGCTGGTACGGGCGACAAGTGTTCACATACGACTGGCTCCGAGCCCAATATGCATGAAACAGCAGATTCAGTAGACGAAATTTGATCATTTTTAGCGTTTAGTTGCGTAACTGCTGTCACGTGCGGACCATGAATCAGCTCCTGCGCAGGTGTACGGCCTCTTCCCACCGGTCCCGCAGCTCTCAGGGGCGCGTGGTCACCCGGGCCCGCTGACGGTTTGGGGTGACGTGCCGGAGTTGGGGTGCGGACAGAGAAGCAGGCTGGTGATGGGGTTGTTGCGTACGGAAGAGCTGTGGGCGGTTGCGCAGCAGTGGGCAGGTAACACGGTCCGACAGCTTCTCGTGCCGGCAGGGGATTTGCAGGTCTGTGACGGGCCGGACGGCCGGTTCGTGCACAACTCGTTCGGCCGCTGGGACATCGCCCGGGAGGGGACGGCGACGTTGAGCGCTGAGCTCCCCGATGGCGGTGAGGGGGCGGTGAGCTGGAGAGGGCCGCAGGATCTTCTGGCTCCGCAGGCGGTGCTCAAGTCGTATGCGGATGCGATCGAGTTGCACGATGCGGTGCGGGAGGGCGGCTTGAGGCCGCCGCAGGGCGGAGCCCTGCATGCGGTGATCGGGTACTGGTACTCGACGCTTCCCGAGCCGGGGCTGGTGGTCATGCCGACCGGCACGGGCAAGACGGAGACGATGCTGGCCCTGCTCGTGGCCTGCCGGCCCGAGCGGCTGCTCGTGCTCGTGCCCAGTATCGCGCTGCGGGACCAGATCGCGGCGAAGTTCGAGTCGCTGGGCATCCTGCAGCGGCAGGGCGTGGTCTCCCGCGATGCGCTGCGCCCGTGTGTGGGCCGGGTGACCCGCCGGTTCACCGACGCGGCCGATGCGAAGGCGTTCACGGCGGCCTGCAACGTCGTGGTGACGACGCCGCACGTGCTGCACCACTGCACGCCGGAGGCGCGGGAGGCGCTGCTGTCCGAGTTCAGTCACCT
Source organism: Streptomyces sp. MB09-02B (assembly GCF_033794485.1). Taxonomy (NCBI): domain Bacteria; kingdom Bacillati; phylum Actinomycetota; class Actinomycetes; order Kitasatosporales; family Streptomycetaceae; genus Streptomyces; species Streptomyces sp. MB09-02B. The sequence goes on along the minus strand of NZ_JARGEE010000029.1, from coordinate 20,821 downwards.
GATCGTCGATGAGGCCCACCATGCGCCGGCCTCGACCTGGTCGAGTGTGATTCGGCGGTTCGAGGACCGGAAGGTGCTGCTGTTCACCGCGACGCCGTTCCGGGAGGACGGCCGGAAGATTCCCGGGAGGACGATCTTCCGCTACCCGCTGCGCCAGGCTCAGCAGGAGGGGTATTTCACCCCCATCGACTACCGGACGGTGCTGAGTCTGGAGGGCAACGACCGCAAGGTCGCCGAGCTGGCGGTGCAGCGGTTGCGCGACGATCTGGCCGCCGGGCTTGATCACCTGCTGATGGCACGGGTCAACACCGTCAGGCGTGCCCTGGAGGTCTGTGCGCTGTATCGGGAGGTGGCGCCCGATCTTGGTCCGGTGGCGCTGTATGACGGGTTGGCGTCGCCGGCGCGCACGGAGGCGCTGGCGGGGATGCGGGATCGCAGCTGCCGCATCGTGGTGTGCGTGAACATGCTCGGCGAGGGCTTCGACATGCCCGAGCTGAAGGTCGCGGCGGTGCACGACGTCAGGAAGAGCCTCAGCCCGATGATCCAGTTCATCGGGCGGTTCACCCGCGGTGCGTCGACCGCGGCCGGCCGGATCGGCACCGCGTCCGTGTTCGTGGCCCGTGATCCTGAGGCGGCGTTGTCTCCGTTGCGTGACCTGCTGAAGGAGGACGCGGACTGGAATCTGGTTCTGCAGGACATCACCGAGCAGAGCACGGCCCGCAGCGAAGAGCTCAGCGAGTTCGATGCCTCCTTCTCGAACGTTCCGGACGGCATGGCGGTCAGTGTCCTGGAACCGAAGATGAGTGCCGTGCTGCACCGTGCTCCGTCGGGCGAATGGGACCCGCAGGCCGCCATCGGCCGCTACGGGGAGGAGCGGGTGCTCGGGCAGAGCGTCGCCACCGGCGCCGACGGGCGCATCGCCTGGTTCGTCGTGGAGCACCGCACCCTGGTGGACTGGGGTGCCCCGCAGTTTCTGGAGCAGGTCCTCTACGAACTGGTCGTCATGTACTTCGACGACACGCGCAGGCTGCTGTACGTCTACGGCTCTCACAAGCGGGGCGACTACACGGAGCTGGCCAGTGCGGTCCTGGGCGGTGACAGCCGGCCAGTCAAGGGACTCGACACATTCCGGGTGTTCGCCGGCCTGGACCGTGTGGTGGCCACCAACGTCGGTCTGCTGGACTCCCATGACCATTTCAACCGCTTCTCGCTCCTGGTGGGCAGCGACGTCTACGAGGCCCTCGACGCGGCGGCCCGCAAGAACCGCAGCCAGACCCACATCGTCGCCTCGGGTCTCGACGACGGCACCAGGGTCACCATCTGTGCGGCTCTGTCGGGTCGCTTCTGGTCCCCGCGCACGGCCCCGAACCTGCTGGCGTGGATGACGTGGTGCGACGAGCAGGGCGCCAAGATCCTCGACTCGAGCGTGGACCTCGAGCATGTGATGGCCGGCTTCATCATCCCCGTCGAGCAGACCGAGCGCCCTGACTTCCCTCTGCTCGGCATGGAATGGCCCTGGCAGTGGCGCGCCGGTCTCGGGGAGGGCCCGCCCTTCACGTACAACGAGCGGTCCCACCCCGTCACCGATGTCGGCTTCCGCGTGGACGACTTCTCCGCCGAAGGGCCACTCCTGTTTTCTCTCCTCTCCCCGGACTGGGAGGTCCCTTACAGTGCCGAGTTCACCGACCAGGGGCTCACCTACTCCCCCCTCGGTGAGGACGCCCTCGTGCGCTACCAGCGCACCCTCATCCCGGCCGCCGACTGGATCAACAAGCACAAGCCACATCTGTTCTTCGCCGGCGACCGCGTGCTGGCCCCTGACGACCGTCTGCTCGCGCCGCGCACGGACCTGCCGCCCTTCGACCTGTCCCTGCTGAGCGTGCTGGAGTGGAACGGCGTCGACATCCAGGTCGAGTCGATGGGACCACAGCAGCTGGCGCACTCTGTGCAGCACTACATGTCTCTCCACCTGAGCGGACAGCAGCACTTCGACGTCCTTCTCGACGACGACGGGGCCAACGAAGTGGCCGACCTCGTCGGCATCTCTGCGGACGAGACGGACATCACCATCACCCTCGTGCACTGCAAGTACTCCCACGAGCCCACACCCGGCCGCCGCGTCGCCGACCTGTACGAGGTGTGCGGCCAGGCCGTGCGTGGTGCGAAGTGGCGTGAGTACGGCGTCGAGGCATTGCTGCGAACCCTGTACAACCGTGCCGTGAAGTGGGCCGCCCGTAATCCGGGACAGAGCCCGTACCTGATCGGCAGCATTGACGAGCTCTACCGCATCCGGGAGCGCGCGCCTCATTTGCGCCCCCACATCAACACCGTCGTCGCCCAGCCTGGTTTGTCGGCGGCCGTATGCAGCAGCGAGCAGCAGCTCCTGCTGGCCGGGGCCCACTCCTGGGTCAAGGCAGTGACCAAGGGGACCTTCGTCGTCTACTGCAGCGCATAGACGAGGAGAAGAAGTCGGTGCGGGCGCCGACAGTGCTTGCTTGACCACGGCGAACGCGCCGCTTCAGGTGATCGTTTCCCGTGCCTTCGAAGACGGCTTCTGGTGGTTGCAGCTGATGAGAGCTCTTCCGCGATCAGGCGGTTTTGCCAGGGGGCAGGGTGGCGTCAGACTCGGCGGCAGCGCTCTCGAAGCTCGGATATGACGGCTTTTTCGCGTGCGTTGATGGCGCCGTCCACAGTGGCCACCCGGTCGGCTACGTCGAGGAGGTCGCTCAGATCCCCTCGCTCGGCGTCTATGCGCCGCCACACCTCGGCGGGGTCGAAGTCGACGAGGCCGGCGAGTTGTTCGTCGACGACCTGGTGCTGCTCCCGGGCCAGCCTCGTCAGGTGGCGCATCAGCAGTGTCTCCTCGTCGGAGGTCTTGTGGTTCGCCCGGATGACGAGCCACGCGACCCACAGCATCAGCTGCGGGTGCTGGCTGCGCCTGCTCAGGTTCTCGGCGAGTTCGATCACTCGGGCTTCGTTGCGGAAGACGGCTTGCGCGTGCCGCCCCGCGAGCAGTGTCGTGTAGTGGTTCGCTGCCACCGCGAGGGGAACGCCGACCCCGGGGATACCGATCTTGATGACGTTGCGCTGCAGAAGAGACTTCCCGACGAAGGGGAGTCCCTTCGCGGCGGTCAGTGCCGTTCGGGAGTAGAAACGCTTGATCACCCGCCGCGTCATGCCCGGGACCACCTTGAGCACGCTTTCCCGGACTACTGCCCCGCTCTTGATCGTGAAGGCCACTCGGATGAGCTTCCACATGTCATCGGGGTCGGACAGGTCGAGCGGGGTTCGATAGAGGACGGCAATGTCGTAGGCCAGGCGGAGCTGGAGCCGGGTGATGAATGCGAGATCGACCATCGTCGTCACGCCCGCGGCCGGGACGGTCGCCGCGGAGGCACCACCGCGGGGGCCGATGGTGGCGGCGATGGTCAGCGTGTAGGCGCTGGCCGACAACCCGCCTTCGAGTGCGGCATACCGGGCCGCCGTCTTGATCCGCTTGTCGACAATGGCGTCCGCGGGCAGGCCCTCATACCGCTCCTGGAAGTACTGCCAGTCGACGGTATTGGTGTAGGAGCTCAGGGCCTTAAAGCAGAGCTTGGTGAACCAGTCGCCCGACCTGATGTCGTCCAAGCTCAGCCCCGTGCCGAACTCCCGTAGCTCGGACCACTCATGGGCGACAACCTCCCGGTCGGTGTCGTCGCCGACGGCTTCACACGGAACCTCAGTCATGGCCAGTTCTCCCGGCGGTTGAGCGTGCAGTGCGGACAGGAGATGCAGCCGAGCTGAACGAAGCCTTTCGTCGGCGCTCCCTGTGCAACCTGAGATGTGGGTGGGGTCAACTCGCCTGCGGGATGGCAGGCGTGACGGCACGGTCGCGGCCGTGCTCCACGCGGGCCGTTTCCAGCAGGCGCCGCCAGGACGTGACCGTGGGCCGTCGCCTCAGCAGAGCCCGGCGCTCTCGCTCGGTCGTGCCTCCCCACACCCCGAATTCAATGCGCTGGTCCAGGGCGTAGGCGAGGCACTCGGTCCGAACGCCGCAGCCGCCGCACAGCGCTTTGGCGCGGTTTTGCGCTGCGCCCTCGACGAACAGGGCATCGGGGTCAGCGGTCCTGCACAGTCCTTGCTCACTCCAGTTCGTCTCCGCCATTCCCGGTGCCGCCCTCTCCCCTGGCCTGACCTGCGAGTTGCCCAGTGCCCCGGGCAACAGGCATATGACACTACGCCGTTGGAGGAGGGCCGTTCCAATCTCTGTCCTGCGGCATCACACCTTCGGGTGACCATGCTTGCCTCCCGTGCGCAAAGGCGCTAAGGGCCTGGGCCGGTGAGTTCACCGGGCCGCCGTGTCAGTGGCCGCGGTTAACCTCGAAGGCTTATACGGAGGAGGTCGTGTTGACGTACGGTTCGCTGACGCCGGAGGTGCCGCTGGGCCCCTTCGCGGTATCTCCCATCAGGGTCTGGTCCGCGCCGGGCAAGGCAGCCAAGCTGCATGCCGCGGAGCGCTGTTCCCGCATACGCGCCGGCCGCGTCACGTCGAGCGAGCTGCCGCTTGGGGCGGTGGTCAAGCGGATGTGCCCGCAGTGCGCCAGGTACGGGCAGTGGGCCCGGCCGGGAACCGGAGTCGGTCTGTTCCTGGGTGCGCTGACCGGTCTGGGTCTGCTGCACGAACTCGGCAGCTACGGCGGGGCGGACGAGGACACCTTCACCGACGACGAGGTGAAACAGGCGGCCGTCCTGCTCCTGCAGGCTCCGCAGGACGATGGGGAAGACTCCGACGCGGACGAGGAAGAGGAGGACGACTGGCGTGCACGGAGAGAGGCCCAGGAGGTACGCGACTCGGTCGTGGGCCAGTGGCGCAGCGCGGCGGCCAGTCAGCACCGTTCCCACCGCCTCCTTGCTCTGTTTCCCTGGCTGAAGCCCTGGGCCGATGCCGGTATGCGGCTCAAGGCCGATCATGTCGCTCTGCTCCAGCAGCAGGCCGGGCAACTGCTCTCCCGGGGGGCGCTCGCAGCGGCGGCCGGGGTGACGGCCATGGGCACCCCGGATCTGCCCGCCGAGGACCCGGTGTTCGCCCTGCTGGGCGCGCCCACGGCGGTGGCGGCGCAGTTGACATCGTTGTGGCGGCGGTGGAGCCGCCAGGCCGCCGACAGTTGGGAGCATCCTCGCGAACACGACCACCTCGCCTACGAGCTCGTTCGCGGGATCAGCAGCCGGCGCAAAGGGCGGGAGGCGGCGCTGGAGCGTGCACAGGGGCTGGTGGCGGCCTGGACGCTCGCGCTGCGCGCGGGTGCGGCCGGTGAGCAGGACGAGCGGATGCTGCTGGTCCGCCTGCCGGAGCAGGGGCTGGATGATCCGCTCGGCCGTGAGGAGACTTTCCTCGGCCGACTGAGCGAGTGGGAGCTGGGTGTGCTCGCCTGCTGGGCCACCGACGCGGACTGGGAAGGGTTGATCGTGACGCTGCGGGTGCCCGAGCCTGTCGCAGCCCGTCTGCTGTCCCAGCCTTCGGCATTGTCGTGTCTGACGCCCGAGCAGGCCGTCGCCGCGCAGGACGCGGCACCGCGAGCGCCCGTCGAGGCGGTGGGGCCAGGGGTGTTCGACGATACGCCGGTCAGTGAGCGGCGTGCGGTCACCGCAGGTGATCTGCGGGCGTTGCGTACCATCTCGCGAGAGGTGGACCAGCTGTATCTGGTGCTGTCCGTCGAGGCCGGACCCGAGGTGTTGCCGCTGTCCGTGCTGGAGGAGCGGGTCGCTCGCGGAGGCCGGTACGTCGTCGTGGCGGCTGCCGGGGATCTGCCCGACGCACTGGTGGCGGCCCGGCGTGAGGAGCTCACAGCCGACGCCGTAGCGGATGAGGATCCGGTCTGGATGCCCCACATCCACCAGTCCAGCCACCCGGACTTCGGCCGCAGCCTGGGCACGGCCGAGGGCGAACGGCTGGTGGTACGCCTGGCCCGGGGACACTCGCGCCCCGATGCAGCCTTGCGCTGTCTGCTCCTTGCCCGCGGAGTGGCGGATCTGCGCGATCTCGGGGACCGGCATGACGCGAGCGGCGAGCGCCGTGATCCGGTGCCCTTCCCTGTGTGGGACGGGCTGCTGGCCATGGAGCAGCTGGATCTGCGGCCTTTCAGGCCTGTCCGGGAGAACGGTGCACGGCGCGGAGGGTCGGGTCTGCCGCTGGGCGTCCTGGCATCCGTGCAGCTGTACACGACGGATGCTGCAGGGCAGTTCGAGGGCCGGGCTCACTCCCCCGGCTGCCAGCACCAGGGCCGCGACCGTGGTCTCAGCCGGTACTACGACCTGGTGACCGTCCAGCAGATGCTGGACGCCGAGCGATTCGCCCCGTGCAGCAAGTGTGGCGGCTACGCCACTCGCCGCCTGTCGACGACGCAGGTCGCCTACTACCGTGCGGCTCACCAGGTACACGACCTCGCCCAACAGGTCCAGTGGGTCCTGGGCCACCCCGACCTGGGAACGGACACCGCCTCGCTCCTGGCCAAGCTCAAGGAATGGGACGCCGCCGCCTCGCCTGCCGACTGGTTCGACACGGCCGATGAGGAGAGGCAGTGGAGCCGCTTCATCCGCCACCTCGTGCAGCAACTGCAAGCGGCAGTCGCCGATCCCCGGCCTTCGTCGTAAGACGCGGTCTCGGGCGGGCATCCGCCCGAGACTCTGCATCCGAACAGTTGCTGGGCCCCCGGCAATCCGTGCTCAGGCCTCCACCGGTATCGGAGGCGTCGCGGCGTGGGGGGCACCTACCATTCTTTGCGCAGCGCCTTGATCAAGGCCGTGTGCGTGGGGCCCAGGCCACGCAGTTGCTTCATGCTGCGCCGCAGGTTGTACGAGTCGGGTTGACCAGCGGCCGGATACACACTGCGACCATGTCCGGGCTGAGAAGGCAGTTGGTGGTCAGGACGGTTACTCCGTGTGCCAGGAGGAAGTCCAGCACGTGCAGTTGCTTGTCGCTGTTGTGTGACAGCCGACTGAGCGCTGACAGCGGAGCCACTTCGGCGTTGCCATCCTTGACCTGCTGCATCATCGCCAGCAGTGCCTGGGCGGAGCGGGGGTCGATGGCTGTTCATCGTGGATCTTCTCGTGGCTGCCCGGCAGGCCCGGTACAGGCACCTGGGGCATGCTGTAGGCGCGTTCGGTGTCCTCGTCTGATGCCATCAGGTCGGACACGGCGGTAAGGCACGCCCAGGCCCTGGGATACCTCGCGTCGAGTCCGGCCAGCGTGTTGTTGCTGACCGGTGTGCCGGGGCCCGCCCTGTCAGCAACGCCGGCGCTCCGCATCGCGCCGATCCGACAACCCCGGCTCCGCGTGTCACGGAGCCTGTCTGCTCACGCGTCGTTGCTCATGTGACTGGGGGGAACAGGGTGCCGTTCTCGTGCGGTGTGTCGCCGAGCAGGTCGCGGTGCGGAACGTCGTCTGTGCCGTAGCCGTAGCGGGCGCTCAAGAGGTGCCTGACGGCGGCCGGGTTGGGGGTCTTCATGGCCGTGCCCAGTTTCCAACGGCGCTGGCCGACGGCTAGCACAGTCAGCTCCATCTGTGCGCGGAGATTGGCGGGCGTGAAGGCGTCCAGGGGAAGGGGAGCCGTGTAGTCGCTTTCCGGGGTCTGGAGGAAGCGGGCGGGAAAGTCCGGCGGGATGCGGTCCGGGCTGAGCTGTTCGAGGCGCAGGTTGATGGCGATGTTGGCCAGGGCCATCAGGATGTGCCAGTCAAGCCACCCCTCCTGGCGCAGGTCTCGCAGCCCGGCGAGAGCAGCCGGGTCGGCAAGGAGGCGGGGCAGTGTCTCACTGAGCACGTGCGGAAGCTCGGCGTAGTTGTCGCGGATCATATCCAGTGCTCGGGTGCGGTCGTAGCCTGGTCCGGGCGTGGTGGGCTGGGCGAGTGCCGGGGCGGTGGGCGGCTGGAATTCCGTGTCCGTCCACGGGGGCATCGTAGTCTGCCGCAGGGTGTCGTAGTGGGCTTCTGTCAGCAGGCCGGCGACTTCATCGTAGGGGCGGACGCTCAGCAGCTTGTGCGTCAGTCCCTGGGCGAATGTCTTCTTGACCAGGGACATGAATGCCTGCGTGGGCCTGGCGCTGAGGTGCGCCAGCAAATATACGACTGCGGCAGACAGTTCCCGTTGGAGGGTCTCGGGGTCTGCCGCGGCGCTGTAGGGGCTGAGGATGACGGTGCAGTCGACGGCGCGGTTGTTGGGTTTGAAGGTGACCCTCTCCGTGCCGGCGAAGGGGGTTCCCGTGATCACCCGGAGGTGGATGTCCTGGGGGAGGAAGAGCGGGTCGTGCGAGGCGAGTTCTGTGAGGACGATCTGCAGTGCGGCTGTGAGGCGCTCGGCGGCCAGGACGGTGGTGCGCGTGCTGTCGTACCGGATGCGCCATGTGGTGCCCAGGGCTGCGAAGTTCAGTTCGCGCTGGGGTCCCACATCCGAGAACGGTCGTCCGTTCAGTTGTTCTTCTGTGTTCTGAATGAACTGCTGCTCGGTGTGGGTGAAGCTGGGCCGAAGCTCTGTGAGGAGTTCGTCCAAGTCGCTGAGGTAGTTGGGGCCCGTGAGCTGTGTGAGGGCCCCGCTCAGTTCGGGACGGAAGCGCTCCGCGCTGAGGAGCACCATGCCGGCATGGAAGTCGAGTTGCTGGATGTAGGGGTGAGAGGGGTAGTCGTCTGGGGCTTCGGCGTACAGGTGGTGGGTCATGAAGGCGAGCCCTGCGAGGGCAAGGGCGTCGCCCCAGTGTCCCGCCGTGTAGGTGTAGTTCATGGCTTCGGTCAAGGCGGCGGGCAGCATGTCTTCGTGCTCCCCGCCGGAGGATGAGGCGGCGACGGCAGCAGCGGCGAGTGCGTACTGCCGGGCAGCTTGCTGCAGGTTCAGGTCTCCGTAGATCTTTCCGATCATGCGCATGGTGAGCAGTGCGCCGCGCAGGGTGTCACCGTGCCACCAATTGATCTTGACTTTGTGCAGTTCGTGCAGGGCGTCCAGCGCTCTGCCCGCTCTCAGGAACGCCATCGCACGATGCCGGCAGCGTGCCGCGACGCTGCTGTCGCCCGCGATGTCTGCCTGCGCGGCGTCCAGCGCGTCACGGATCTTCTCGTAGCGGGGGTCCGCGGTCAGGGCGGGCGCAACCAGCTGGAACGTCTCGCTCACACCACCGACCGGGAAGGCACGGGCCTGCGGCAGCAGGTCGACCAGCTGCTCCAGATAGTCCATGGCGTCGGTGACATCCAGCGGCCGGCTCTCCAGGCTGATCTCGGGCACGATCTCGCCCTCCAACCGCAGCCGTGTGGCCTCGAGCGCGGTGGGCAGGGCTCCGGCCTGCGGGCGCGTGACCTCTGGCCAGCGTGGTTGGAGGCACAGGCGGGCAGCCACGTCGAGGAGCGATGCCTTGCGTACGGGGTAGACGGCTGCGTCAGTGCTCCCGATCAGCGTGTCTGCCCGTTCCCGCAGGCGCAGAGCCAGGTCACGTAGTTCCTCAGCACTGACCGTGCCGAGGTGTCGCAGCCAGGAGCCGCCCCAGGTCAACAGCAGCAGGTTCGCATCGTCCAAGAGCGAGACACGCTCCGATGACAGGGCGGCATCGATGACGGCCCGGATGTCCGCTTCGACGCCGTCCAGCGTGTTCTTCCCGCGCAGCACGGCCCACGCGCGCTCGTAGCGGGCCCTCAGGGCGAGGTCGTCGTCTTCGTCCTCGACGAACTCCCCGATGTAGCCGAGCCACTCGGGCAGGTCCACCCGGGCTTCGGCATCGAGCACTGCGTGCCGCAAACCGTCCCGCACCTCGGACAGGGCCCCAGGAGTGAGCCGCTTTGCGGGCCGCTCCCGCAGGGCGGTCAGGGTGGCGCGGTACCAGTCCGGCTGCTCCTGCGCAGGCTCGTCCGGGATCATCGCCGAGGGCAGATCCAGATACCGCTGGGCGACCCAGACCAGGTCGCCCTGGGTGAGCAGTTGGGCCACTGCCTGCCCGTCGAAGACGTCCAGGCCCACGTCGTAGGCGTCCCGGGCATGCTCTTGCAGCCGGTGCCGCGCCGCCACCGGGATTTCGTGCGCAGCGAAGAAAGCCACCCGGGCGACAGGTTCGCCGCGGCTGCAGATCGACTTCAGGTCCTCACGGACCTTCCCCTCCAACGGAGGCTTCTGCACAGACGCTGCCACAACCAGCGGCTCGGTAGTGGCGCGGCCGATGAACCCTCCGACCCCGGGAAGCTCATGGGGCAGGCTCGTGTAGTAGGACTCGGCATCACGGCCCTGGTCGCCGCCGGCACTCACTGGTCCGGTAGCCGGCACGATGTTGCTGCTGAGTCGGCGCAACGCAATCTGGAACACGATCTGCTCGAACACATGGTGCTCGTTACGACCCGCCAAGTGCACAAGCAGGAACTGGATGTAACGTTCGGTCTCAGTGGAAGTCGCCACGCAGGGATTCTCCCCCGCACCACTGACAACGCGCGTCTGCAGCGGACAGCAGTGCAGCGACAGCTCCACGGAGACGCTGCTTCTCGATGACTTCAAGACAGCGCTGGTGGCTGCAGCCGGTCGGCGGGGCGCATGTTGACATCGCTGTGGCGGCGGTGGAGTCGTCAGGCCGCGCGAGGCGTTCGATGCCGGCGGCGGCGCCCCTCCGCTGCCGACCGTTACGGCCTGGGCACCGGGCCGGATTGGACTGGCCCGCCCCGGCCTCTCCCCCGTCGACCTGGTGTGAGGACTTCTGCCGGCCCTGCGTGCTGAACACGCATCACCAGCAGCGCCCCGCCGACGCCCCGTCCTGCACAGGCACCTGTTGCGAGACCACTACTGGCAGCCTCGACCTGCACGCCCGCCAGTACAACACCCAGCACTGCCGGCCCCCTACATCTGGCGGAGACGCTTCGCTGCTGATTGCCAATTTTGCTGTGGCCAGGCCCAGTTGGCGCTAGTGTCTGGACGGCTGGGCGGCAGCCCGGTGGCAGTGGGCGCCCCTCGGGGCGTCAGCGGTGAGGGCCCATGGCGGACCGTCCGGTGGCGGCCACACATTTGCCTCATCGCTCCTGCGGAGAGCAACCGTCAGGCCTGCGCAGCCCGAAGCGAAGGAACACCCCCTGCTCGGCCCCGGCCTGCAGCCGGAGACACCACCCTGAGTCGCTGCACCGGCGCGATCTCGGTTCGTCACCTGTAGGTGGCCGGACTGAGCGCGCCCGTTCTGTCCGGCCTTGTTGAAAGGACGGGACGGATGGACGAGGTCACGATCGGTGTGCTGGCACTGTTCGGTTTTCTCAACATCGCTCTCACGCATGGCGCGAAGCTGGCACGCGACATCGAGGAGTTCATCGAAGCGTGGCGTGGGCCGGCCCGCAGTCTGCGGCGGTGGCGGCGCCGTCGGCGGCAGCACCGCCAACGGTGATGCGGCTGGCGCTCATGCTGCTGCCTGACTGGAGTCGGCCGGGTTGCGCGGTTACCGGAACACGGTGCTGTCGGGGCGCAACGCCGGCCCATGGGTGGCTGATTCTCGCTGGCGCGCCGCTGGGGGTCTGCTGTCTGACACCGGGCGATCATCTGCCGAGGCGGGAGTGTTCCGGGGCCGGGGGCGCTGGCCCAGTCGTGAGACTTTCCCGGATCCCGGCCCTTTTGAGCCCCTGACAGCACACGGCGCCTGTCAGCCTCGGCGGCTGGCGCTGGTGGGATGCGACCGGTTGGGGCGGTTGGAGCGGCTCGGGCAGTTCAGGGCAGCACAGCCTGAGCGGTGTGCTGGGATCGAGGTGTGTACTTCTCCCCCAGTTCCAGGACCAGTTGGGGTTGTCTGCCGTGCGGCCTGGCGATGTGTCCGCACGCACCACAGCAGCGAACCCATCTGGACGCCACCGTCTGAGAGGGTGATGATGCTGGCGCCACAGCCTTTGCATGGCACGCCACGCCGTGCTCCGCGGTCTGCAGACGTGACGGAGGACGGCATCAGCTTGGCAACAGCGGGTGTCAGCAGCAGTTGGGGGGCCTTCAGACCCCTGACAGATTCGCGCGCCTCCTGCTGGGTGGGCTCTGAGGAGTCTGTCCTGCCGTGCGGATCGCGTGGTGGTGTCCCACCGATCCGAAGTTGCCCATGCAACCCCGGATGCGTATCTGACCCTGCCCACTCCCCGGTGGCCAACCAGCCCGGAACGGGGTAGTTGCGCGCACGTCCCGATGCACCGGACCGGGCGCCGCTTCAAGGGCCTTGAAGCGGCCGACTGCCGACCCTCGACAGAGTGCCGCTGGGCGAGCTCGCATCTGAAGCGGCTGACGTGTCTGCCAGGGCGGTTCGGAGACGAACCGCCTGCGCCGGAAGCCACACAGGCCTGGTCGGTCGCAGCTGCCGCAGCCACCCTAAAACCGACAGCGCCAGCAGGACGGTCGCGCATGGCCAGCAACCACCACTTCCGGGACGCCACCATCGCCAGGCTGCGGAGGGACACGGGCACCCCTGCTGCAGGCGCACTTCGATGAACGCCAGCTTGCTCCTCGCCTCCGCCCACCCCTCTCGGAGCGACCTCCACCCCCAAACCAAGATCAACTTCTCCATAACCCCCAGGACCCCCAATCCCAAGAAATTATCCGTGGAGTTGCGACATTCTCGATAGAGATGCGGCACCCCAGGTCACAGGCTTGCCACCGAGACTCCCAGGAGTCCTGGCATCCCATCAGGGCAGGTCAGCCATACAGATGACTCAACCTCGATTTCTGTGAGTTCAGTTGAGATGTTGCAGGTCACAGCGATGGGCATGTCTCAACTGTACGAATAACCGACAACCAGCCGGTGCCCGGCACCGAGGCCGATCCGTGCGCTTCCCTCCCGACCAATCCTGCCTGGGGAACACTCGGAGCGCATTGCTGGCTTCCGGCAATCTTCACTCGATCCTCCATGCCGATTCCTGCTAAGAACGCGTCAAGATGCTCACCAGGACGAGTGCCCGACGAGCAGGGTCGGTCCCGGCACCGCCTGCTCCAGTGCCTCGGTCAGCCAGTTGCCCGTACCTTGACGCTGAGCCCAGCAGCAAGATCGCCGAGAACCAGGCGCACGACTATGCGGCTGAATTTTTGATGCCGAGCGCCGAAATCCTTGCGGAGCAACCGAAGAGGCTGGACGGGGAGGCGCTTTGCGCACAAAGCGACGCTGGGGCGCTTCGCTCAAGGCCCTCGTCTACCGTGCCCACGCCCTCGGCGCCTTCCGGGAGACGACGTACAAGCGCGCCATGATGATGCTCTCCCAGAACCCGAGGGCCTTGGTCTCTTCGAGGAGATGCTGGACGGGGACGGCGGGATCTTTGGCCGGGCGTTTGCGCAGGCTCGCTGTAGGGGTCGACGAGGCCGGCGCGGTATTGGGGGACGCGGAGCATCCGCTTGGGCCGGTCGGCTCGCGCGTAGCGTTTGACGGTGTTCAGGGCCGACTGGAGTCGGCGGGTGCATTCGAGCAGGCCCACGCCCTTCTCGAGCAGGTTGTGGACCTGGTGCTGGCGTTCCAGGGTGGTCTGCGCGCGGGGCCCGTCGTAGATGGGCGCGTCCAGCACGGCGGCCCCGCAGGTGCTGTGTGCCTTCACTTCGCTCGGGGCGGCCTCGCACAGGTTGTGCCACACATGCCACTGGACCGTGTCCGGCAGGGCACGGCGGATGGCCTCGACGTAGGTGGCTGAGGAGCCGTCCCGGCACACGACCTCGATGCCCTGATGCCCGTGCAGCCACGCTTCCAGCGTGTCGGCGGTGCGGTCGGGCAGCACGTCGGTCCGTTCATGGGTCTCGGCGTCGATCACCACGGTGGCGTAGCGGTGCCGCCGGCGCAGTGCGAAGTCGTCGACGCCGATCACGCGGGGCACTCGGCCGGTGGGCAACGGGATGCGCGGCACGGTGCGCAGGGCCGTGTGGCGCGACAGGCCCACCGCGATTATCGCCGGCAGACGCGATCCAGCCCGGCCCGCCACGCTCCAGCACCCCGGGCATCTGCTCACGGAAGGTCTGCCGACAGCTGCGTGTGGGACACACCAGGCGCCGCACCCGCACACGGACCATGACCCGGCGGTCGTCCACCGGCACATCGGCCACCGTCCACCAGTGGTAGCCGTGCACCCGCCCCTACGAGGCCCCGCACACCGGACAGACCGCGGTGCCTCGAGGAGTCCGCGCCCGCACCACGATCCGCTCACCCTCGTCGGCAACATCCTTTATGACTAGCGAGAACAGCCCCGAAAACACCGTCTGGACAAGCTCGTTGACATTCACCACATGAAGGTCAACCCGTCGGCTCGGGGGTGGAGTCGTGCGTAGAGGTCGGCTGAGGGGTGCCGTCGCGACTGCACACGGACATGCCATGTGTACGGACTCGTGCCGGGGTCATGCAAGCGGCGCGTGCGGGGCCACGGGGCACGGTTGACGTGTTCGGCTCAGACGCCGGGGGGCGGACAGGCCGTCACCGACCAAGGGCCGGCTGCAAGAGCGTTCGATTGCGATCGTTGTGCCGGGGCCCGCGCCCCGGATGTTCGCGGCACCCATTGCCCCGACCGCCTGGACGGGAACCGGTGGTGGTCGCACCCGGGGCCTGTAGCCCCGCGGTCGCGGGCAGCGGCGAGGCTACGCCAATTGCGCCTCATAGAGGGCGAATGTCCTTTATCTATCTATACGCTCCCTCTCGTTGGAGTGGGCTTCCCCGCGCCTCCAGCACTCGATTCTGTGTCCTCGACGAGTTGGAGGCGGGCCCATGTCCCTGACCGTGGCCGAGGTGGCCAGAATCCTGATCGTGCTGACCGTCTTCCTGATAGCGGCCCACCTCGGCGCCTACGTCTTCGCGCGGTTGCGCCAGCCGCCGGTGATCGGCGAGATCGTGGGAGGACTGCTGCTTGGGGGGAGCGCCCTGGGCCTGGTCGCCCCGTCGGTGAGCGGCTGGCTGGCACCGTCCGACAGCCCCACCGCTCATGTACTGGGTGCGGTATACCAGCTGGGCACGATCCTGATGGTCTTCCTGGCCGGGCTGGAGATGCGCCAGGGCGGTCTGGGCGCGGAGCGCAGGACCGTTCTGTTCACCACCGTCGCCGGCCTGGTGATCCCGTTCGCAGCAGGCCTGGCCATCGCTCAGGCGGTGGACGCCGGCGATTTGGCAGGCCCGCACGGATCCGGCCTGAGCATCTCCCTGGTCCTGGGCCTGGCCATCGCTGTGACCAGCATCCCGGTCATCTCCCGGATCATGTTCGACCTCGGCATCATGGGCAGCCTCTTCGCCCGGACGGTACTCACGGTCGCCGTCGTCGAAGATGTCCTCCTCTACGTCGTCCTGGCGGTGATCCTCGGCCTGGCCCATGTCCGGGCGGACACCTCTTACGGTCTGCACGCCCTGTTCCACACCGATTCGATCGGCTGGGACGTGGCCTACTACGTGGCTGCGTCGCTGCTGTTCTTCGCCGTCTGTCTTGCCGGGGGACGGAGGGCGTTCCGTCGGCTCGCTTCAGGCCCCCTGGCGGCGCTGGAGCGACGCAGCCCGGCGGCGTTCCGGATGGTGTTCCTGTTCGCCCTCTGCGTGTGCTGCATGGGCCTGGGAATCGATCCCATCTTCGGCGCGCTCATGGCAGGCATGGCCATGGCGGAAGAAGAGGACGAGGAGAGCGGTTCACCCGGGTTGAGCGTGGTGCGGGGATTCTCGCTGGCCTTCTTCGTGCCGATCTACTTCGCACTGGTCGGCTTCCGCCTCAACCTCGTGCACGACCTGGATCTGTTCTTTTTCAGCTGGCTGTTCGCCCTGGCCTGTGTGATCAAGTTCTGCAGTGTATGGGCGGGCGCGCGCCTGTCCGGCAAGAGCCGGTCGTGGTCGACCCACTTCGCGGTGGCGATGAACGCCCGCGGCGGCCCCGGCATCATCCTGGCGTCGGTGACCTTCGGCGCAGGGATCATCAACGGCAAGTTCCTCGTCGCGCTGGTGCTGCTGTCCATCCTCACCTCGCAGCTCGCCGGTGTGTGGTTGACCCGGGTTCTGGCACGGGACCCGGCGTTCATCTCGGGGGATCCCGCGTTCGTCTCGGTGGAGGAGCCGCACGTGCGGGTGGAGGTCATGCCCGGGCAACGGCCCGGTGCGAATGCGGAGAACGAGGGTGAAGCCGGAGGCGGCGTTCAAGGTCACGTCGAGGACCCCACCGACCGGATGGCGTCCCCGGCCGCTGGAGAGGGCAAGCATCCAAAGGCGGAGTAAGTGCCCGAACCCTGGCCACCATCGGCACCAGACCGCCGTCGGCGATGCCGGAGCCATCACCGATGGCCCGAGCATCACGCTTGAGGGGCTGATGGCTGCTCCCAGGAGTTCCTTCAACGGGCAGCAGAGACGCCGGAATGGGCAAAGGACGTCGGTGAAGGCCGGGCGCAGCACTACGCGCACCTCAGTACCGGCGCGTTGTGCTGTTCTGTCAGGATTTCACCCTATGCTGTCGCCGTCCCATGCCGGGGGGACACACGGCAGGGTCGCGGTGGGACTGGTGTCCATGGGGTTGAGCCCGGTGGCGGTGTGGATGCGGTGGCGGCCCTGCGTCGCATGATCGGCTGGAGGCAGGCATGACGCCCTCGACAATGCGTTCGACGGGAAACGGGTTGAGGGTGACGGTCTTCACCGGAGAGAGCGACCTGTGGCGCCGCAAGCCGGTGTTCAGCGAGATCGTCCAACGGGCCCGCAAGGCAGGGCTGGCCGGGGCCAGCGTGTTCCGCGGTATGGAGGGTTTCGGAGCCTCCTCGCTGATCCACACCAGCCGGTTTCTGTCGCTGAGCGACGGCCTGCCTGTCATGGTGGTGATCGTCGATGACGAAAGTCGCATCCGTGCGTTCCTGCCGGAGCTGAGCGAAGTCGTCGGCGATGGCCTGGTCCTCCTGGACGAGGTCATGGTCATGTGCCCGGCCGACAAGGGGGCCGCACGACCATGAATGACCCCTCGATGCCTTGGCGTCGTATGTGGTCGGCGTCGCTGACGAGGCGGTGCGGCACCATATGACGTGCTCCTGTACGGGTGGTTCAGCGGTCGGTGGCAGCCGCGGCGGGCGGATCGGCCAGGAGGAGGCGCGGGGCCAAGCGCACGGCCCATGGGGCGAGGTCGCGCAGGCCGAAGCGAGGGGCCGGTACAAGGCGGCGCGCGAGACGCGCTGCAGCGCGTAACCGGTGCGGTCGGCTGAGGGCCGAGCTGTTCGGCGCCGGGTACCCGCCCCCCGGCCCTGCACCGACGACACCTTCCGATCCACCCGCACAGCGCACTCGCGAGGCGGGCTACGCCCACACGGTCTCCCACCGCTCCGGCGAGACCGAAGAAGACGCCTTCATCGCCGACTTGGTCGTCGGCGCCGCCTGCGGCCAGATCAAGTCCGGTGCAACAGCCCGCGGCGAACGCGTCGCCACGTACAACCGGCTTATCGAGATCGCCACCACCGAGCCGTCCCTGTCCTACGGTCTCACCCGCTGACCGGACACCGCAGGTCCGTCTTGGGCGTCATCGCGGTTGTGGGCGCTGGACCCACAGTGAGGGTGCAAGCTGCCGCCGCCCACCAGGTGAAAGGCACCTGGTGGGCGCCGTTTCGCCGTCGCGCTCTTCCGGTCCGGGGCAGCCGATCACAGTGATGTCGTCGTGGCCCGGGGCGCCCGCTCTCCGCGTATGCAACACAGTCCTCACCGAGGTCAACGGCCTTCCGCGGCCGGTCGCTGTGGTTCGTCGACGGGGCAGGCGGCACGCCCGGGCCTTGCCCGCGGCGGCGCCCAGTGCTCCGGCTTCAGGGGCGGATCGGCTGGCAGGCGGCCATGCGCGGGAGCCGCCATACCAGCACTTTGCTGACCGACTCCGTGGGGTGGGCTCGTGCGTTCAGATCCGGATCGCACCGTCCGTCAGGAGCAGGTGTCCAGCATGGAACTCAGCGCGGCCTTTTCCTTGGCGGTGACAGAGAGCCCGTATGTGAACTTCACATGGGTCCATGCCCTGCTGTACACGCAGTGGTAGGCGGTGTTCGGCGGGACCCACTGGTCGGGAGACTGGTCACCCTTCGTCCTGTTGGCGACCACCGAGACGGCGACGAGCTGCGTGGTGGACAGGTCGTTGGCGAACTTGTGGCGCAGTGCCGAGCTCCATTTGTCGGCTCCCGAACGCCATGCGTTGGCCAGAGGGACGACGTGATCGACGTCGACCTGCGATGCCGTCGTGAGGATCCGGTCATCGTAGGGGCTGTGCCATTGCTGTGAGGCCGACTGGGCCTGTGTGCCCAGGCCGACCCGCTTGGCATCGCGGCGGATGACGACCTGTTGGGTCTTGGGCCAGTGGTTCTCGATGGCCCAGTGCTCGAACGTGTCTCTGCTGTAGCCCTCCAGCGAGTGCGGAGCCTCGACGGTGAGGGCGGCGAGTTCCTTGCGGACCACTTCGGCGGGCGGTGCCTCGGGCACCATCTGCGGCTGGGCAAGGAGTCGTGCGGACTCCGGAACGGACGCGGGTGCGGGTGCGGCCGACCAGAGCGCGGCTACGGCCACGGCGAGAGGGATGGGGAGGAATGCCGCGACCAGGGCGACGGCGACACCGAGGCGGCCTGACAGGTCTATGTGTGGTGTATCCATAGGGAAACGTATATCCCGCATTTATCTGGCATGCAGGCTTGAATTCACCTAAATGGTCAAGTCTGTTTGGGGTGCTGGTCCTCTTCGCCTCGACGTCAGGTGAGCGTGTCCGGCCCAGAAGTGAGGCATGTACTGCGGCTGAGCGGGGTGAGCACGTACTCCACGCACACCCTGTGATCGACATGACGCCGGACGACAGCCGCGGACAGCTCAACAGCGCATAAATCAAGGTCGACGGCCACCGGACCGTGCTGTGGCGCACCGAGGACAGCGTCCGGCTGCAGTCGCGGACCGGCCGCGACGTCACCGCGCTCTGGATGGACCTGGCCGTGGCCGCCATGAGCCTGCCGCCCGGCGTGATCCTGGACTGCGAAGCCGTGGTGTACGTCGCCGCCGACGACGGCAGCGTGCACATCAGCTTCGCCGCGGCGCAGTCCCGCGCGCTGTCCCGACCCCGCCGCGCGAGGGAGCTCGCCGACCAGCACCCGGCAACGTACGTGGCCTTCGACATCCTGGCCCACCCTGGGGCGGGCTTCCCCGACCTTCGGCCGCGTCCGTACACGGAGCGCCGCCAGGTCCTCCTGGACGTGCTCGCCGACGCCGGTCCACCGATCGTGCCGGTGTGGTCGACCACGGACCTCGAGGAAGCCCTGCTCTGGTTCGAGACGCTCGAAGGAACCGGTTGTTTACGCACAACTGCCGTGTCTCATACAGCTTGTTGGAGCGACGCGTCGAACGCACTTGTTGGGTGTTCTGCGCTGTGTCCCGTCCGTACGGTCGGTGGCATGGAGCTGGCGTTCTACTCCAGTGAGGGTTGGGAGTCCTGGGGGTTGTCGGGGAAGCCGACGATTCCCGAGGGGATGGCGTTCCTTGTCGACGATGACCTTCTGTTCGAGGACGGGCGGGGGTTGCGTGCGACAGCGGTGGCCAACGAGTGGTTGCGGTTGCGGCCGACGGAGAGCTGTCCGGCGCCGTCGTCCTGGGGGACGTACGCGAGGATCCTGCGGGACTGGATCGTGGCGGCCCAGCTGCACGGGGTCCAGGTCTTCGACACCCGGGATCGGCTGAAGGCTCTGCTGAGTACGTATGCGGTGGACCGGGCTACCGGGGACCCCAAGCGGCGGTTGGGGGCGGTCACGTGGAACCAGCACATGAGCGTGCTGGGGATGTTCTACCGGTGGGCGATGGCCGAGCAGTACGCCACGGCGATGCCGTTCACCTATCAGCAGGCGGTGATGCTCTACGCCGAGACCGTCCGCGAGGTCCTGGTCAATCAGGCCCGGCGTCGGGTTCCGAAGGAGCATGTGACGATCAAGTACCTGGAGGACGACTTCGCGGCCACGTTCGTCAACGGTCTGGCGGGGCTGCGGCCGGACGGGAGCGAGGAGGAGGGGCCGGGTCGGTTTCGCGGCCGGCATCTGGCGCGCAACGGCGCGGTGGGCGAGCTCGTGATGTCCTCCGGTACGCGGCTGCAGGAGTTCTCCTATCTGTTGGTCTGCGAGATTCCGCCTCTTCCGCCGGCGCCACGGTTGATGCCGATCGCGTTTCCGCTGCCGGAGGCGATCACCAAAGGCAGCAAGTTCCGTGTCACCTGGACTTCGTACGGTGCGCTGGCCCGTGTGCACTCCTACCTCTCCTTGGAACGCATGCTGGCCTGCGAAGGCTCTGTGTGGCGGCCGCCGAGGCGGTGGGGTGCCCCGTTGTTCGTGAGCGAGATGGACAGCCGGGGCGGGCGGGTGAACGGGCGGCGCGTGCAGTGGCATACGCTGCGGCCCGCCGAGCGCCGCCGTCTGGTGGCTCCCGATGGCGGCTCGATGCTGCTGGCCGTCCGCTCCGACGGCGGCCCCTTCACCGCCTGGTCGACGGTGTTCGAGCGGACAGCGCACAGGGTCCGGGAGCGGTCCGAGCCGCGGTTTCCGCACGTGCATCCGCACTGCTGCCGGCACACCTTCGCGATGGCCACGATGGAGCGGCTAGTGGCCGGCTTCTACGAGCAGGCCGCGCGGCTGTCCGCGGCGGGCAGCGACGCCGATGCGGCCCTGTCGCACTACCTGACGACCACCGAACTGAAGTTTCCCCGTGATGCTGGACACTCGATGCTTACGCCGCGAGGGCGTGTCCTTCGTGTCGCTGCCGGATCTCCAGCGGCGTGAGGTAGCCCCAGACTGGATGCCTCCGCAGCCGCTTGCGGTTGAAAGAAGGTCTCGATGAAGGTGAAGATCTCAGCGCGGGCAGTGGTCCGGTCGGGCCAGCGGCGGGTGCCGATCTCCGCTTT
>NZ_JARGEE010000299.1:0-11325 GCF_033794485.1 Streptomyces sp. MB09-02B | reverse complement strand
GCCCTTCGGAGCCCCTGCCGAGGCCCACGTCCCCGGCCGCGACTCGGTCCAGCGGCCGGGGACGTGGGCCTCGGCAGGGGCTCCGAAGGGCAGTGGCTCACCGGTGTCGTCGAGGACGATCCTGCGCACCGGGGCGTGGGAGACGATCTCCAGGTAGATGCCACGAAATGCCGCGACGTTCTGCTCCACCGTGAAGAGTTCGAGAGCCCGGGCGCGGGCGGCCGCGCCGAGGCGCGCACGGCGCTCGGGTTCACGCAGGAGCGCCACGCACGCCTCCGCGAGCGCCCGCGGATTACGCGGAGGGACGACGAGCCCGGTGCCGCCGATGACCTCCACGACCGCTCCCACGTCGGTGGAGACCGTGGGTCGGCCGCAGAACATGGCCTCGACCAGACTGATCGGGAAGCCCTCGACGACGCTCGACAGCACGACCACCGCACCGGCGGCGTAGGCCTCGGCCAGATCGGGAACGGCCGGGTCGCCGAGCTCCTCGAAGGAGACGGGGTTGTCGCCTACCGCGTGGACCCCGTCCGCATCGTCAGGGAAGAGCTGCGCGGCGAGGACCTTGCAGTGGCCCAGATAGGCGGTGGCCTCTGCCCCCGCGGCCGCTCCGACGATCCTGAGCCGCGCCCTCGGTTCCGCCCGGCGGACCTCGGCGAAGGCGTGCAGCAGCGAGATCAGGTCCTTGGCGGGCTCGATGCGGCCCACCCACACCAGCGTGTGCGGATCCGCGCACTCCCGCGACTCCCCCACCTCCGCGAAGCGGGCGGCGTCCATGCCCGGGTAGACCGTACGGATTCTGGCCCGGTCGGCGCCGCAGCGCTCCTGCCAGCGGCGGGCATGGGTGTTGCCGGGGGTGAGACAGGCGGCCTGCCGGTACACCTCCGCGGTCAGCTTCCGGTGGAAGGCCGCGAGGAGCGCGCGGACCGGCGCCTCTCCCGATGCTCCGAGGTAGTGCGCGCGCAGCGGTACGCCGTACTCGGTGACCAGGAGCGGCACCCCGTGGAAGTGATGGGCCAACAGTCCGGGCAGCGCGGCCGAACCGCCCGCGGCCGCGTGGCACAGGTCGACGGAGCCGAGGCCGTCGCCCTCGTACCAGTCCAGTGAAAGGGGGCGCAGTGCGCGTTCGAGATGGGAGGCGACGGTCAGCAGATCCGGTACGCGAGCCTCGCGCGCCCCGCGCAGTGCGCCCGGCGCGCGACAGGCGCGCTCCAGTGTGCGGACGGCGGCCTCGGAGCGCAGCGCGCCGACCAGTCCGCCCTCGTCCCGGGCCAGCTCGGCGAGCCCGTACAGCGCGTTGCCGAAACGGTCCGCCTCCGCATCGGCCGAACCGCCGAACCCACCCGCAGCCGAACCTGCGAGGCCTTTTCCGGCCGCACCGCCGGCCCCGCCCGCTTCCCCTGAACAGACAGCCGCCACCAGCTCGCCGTACGCCTCCGCGAAGCGCTTTCGCGCGCGGCGGCCGAGGACGATCCCGTCGTCGTCGGCCGTCCACAGCGGTGCCGTGCGGACCCGGCGGACCTGTGGCGGCAGCGGGATCCAGCCCTCGTCCTCCTGCCGCTCGCTCCGGCTGAGCGCATAGACGTCGAACTCGTGTCGATCCAGCCCGCGTACGAGTCGGTCGCACCAGAGTCTGGCGTCACCGCTCACATACGGATAGCCACCCTCCGTAAGCAGTCCGATGCGCACGCGTGCACCCCCGATCTCCCGTTTGAGGAGCCGCCGTTCGCCCGGCGGCCCGCAGCGGGACGAACGTATGCGGACAAGGCGGTGGCGCGACGGACGGTTGTCCGTCGCGCCACCAAAAGGGGTGAACGGTCGTAACTTTCACTAGCGGGGCGCGTTTCGTCGCGCTAAGGGATCACTAGGTCACGCCGCGTCGATCAATGACGCGGACGTCCCGTCAGCTCCCCGGGTAGGGCCAGGGGTTGGCCTTGCACGTGATCCCGCCGAAGGTCAGGAACTTGCTCTGCTGCTGCATGACCGGCGCGAGTTCGCCGTTCTTGTCGCAGGTCTCGTGCTCGTAGCGGAGGCGGTGGCCGATCTCGTGATTGATCAGCATCTGCCGGTACGCGTACATCTGGTCGCCGTACGTCTCCGCACCCTGGGCCCAGCGGTACGCGTTGATCATCACGCGCTCCGTGGCGGACGAGTTGCAGGACACGTTGTCCACGGTGGTGTCGAGCCCCGACTTGGCGCACCAGATCGCGGTAGTACCCGGGCTCGCGAGCGTGATCACGAAGTCGGGCGTCCCCGAGGAGATCCGCTCGAACGTACGACCACCGCCGTGGGACCAGCTCCGGTCGTCGTTCAGGGTCTTCTGCACGGCCTCGGCGAACAGCTCCGCGTCCAGCCCGAGCCCCTTCTCGACGTCGACCCGGTAGCGGTACTTCTGCCCGGCCCCCGGCGCCTTGTCGAAGCCCCGGACCGCGTCGAACTGCCCGCCGCCCGCGAGATCCGCGGCGAGCGGGTACTTCTTGTCCATCTTCTGGTCGTACGACAGCGGGGTCGCGCTCGGGCTGGGCGAAACGGACGGTGTGGGCCGGTCGTCACTGCGCGAGGCGTCGCGCACAGCGCGCTCGCCGGCATCGGCGGCCTGCGGCCGAGGGGCGGTTTCGTCATCCCCTGTGGCCATCTGCCCGCCGACGACGACCACGAGCACGGTGGTGACCGCGGCGGCCGCGATCCCGACGAACGCCCGCCCCTTGCCGCCCTTCGCCGTCTCGACGGCCCCGGTCTCGTCGCCAGGGGGCTGCTGGTCCGGCGACCGCCCCCGCAGCGGTTTCTCCTCCACAGCCGTCTCGACCCGGCCGTCGTCGTCACCCGGCGCGCCACGATGGGTCCCGGGTGCGAAGACGTCGTCGACCTCGTCGAAGGCGTCCAGATAAGCCTGGCGGGGGCCACCGGGGGGCATGGTCTCCTGCCGCTGCCGGGGAATGGGGGTACGACGGCCCGAACTCTCCGGAGGCACGCCGTACGGGGCGCCATGGGGTGACGCCTCGCCCGGCCCACCGTACGGAGCCCCCTCGGGAGCCCCGTCCGCCACGCCGTGTCCGGCACCCGCCCTGCGCCCACCACCACCCAGGTGGCCCCAACCCCCGCCCGCTTCACGCTGCTCGGGGTGTTCACCACGACTCGGCGGACGACCGCGGTCTTGGACGCCGTCCGGAAGACGCGGGAAGCCGTGCGCTGGCGTGCCGCCGGGCCGCGGCATCCCGTGCACGGGCGTGCCGTCGGGGAGGCGAGGGAAACCGTGCGCCGGAGTGCCGTCCGCGAATCGCGGTACGCCGTGCGCGGGCGTGCCCTCGGACTGACGCGGGAACCCCCGCGCTGGCGTGCCCTCAGCGAACCGCACCCCGGCTGGCCCAGGCTCACAACCGCCGGCCCCGGGCCCCCCCCGCCCCGGGGCTCCTTGCCCCGGCATGCTGCTGTATCCCGGCGCCCCGGCGTATCCGCGAGGCCGCGCAGTACCCCCGGGCTGGCCGTTCGTCTGCGCCGCCGGGGCCGAGGCGCTCCCGGCGCCCCGCGAACCCGGTCCGCCCGGGCCCAGGGTCCCCGCGCCTCGGGCCTCCTCGGCGCCCGGCGCTCGCGGCGGCTCCGCCGCACGGTCACCGGGCCCGGCGGACGTCGCCGTCCGGGCTGTCCTTATGGCGCTTGCGTCGCCTTTCGGCATAGCGCTTGTGTCGCCTTTCGGCGCCCGCCCCTTACGGCTGTGCCGTCCCACGCCGCGCCTCAGCTCCCCACGCCGGGCGAACCCTTGGGCGGCCCTTCGGCGACCGGGTCACCGTCGGCGACGCCGACCGATCCACCGCCACTCACCGAACCACCCTCACCCGAAACTCTCACCGATCCCGACCCCGACCCCGACCCCGGCCCTGAGCCCACCGGCTCCGAACCCACCGGTCCCGAGCCCGTCGGCCCCGAACCCACCGGCGCCGATTCCCGCAGCCCCGGACCCGTCGCCGTCGAACCCACATGCTCCACATCGGCCCCGCCCTGCGACCGCCCCGCATCCGCGAGCAGTTCACGGAACGCGGCGGCGACCGCCTCCGGGTACTCCATCATCGCCACGTGCCCCGCGTCCGGCAGGGAGACGAGGCGGGAGTCACGGAAGGAGCGGGCGGCGCGCTGGGCCATGCGGTAGCCGACGAGCTGGTCGCGTCGGCCGTAGACGAGAAGGGTCGGGGCGAGGACACGCTCGGCCTGACGCCAGAGCGAGTGCTGCCCGCCCAGAGTGTAGGCGTCCACCAGCCCCCGGGCCGAACGCGTCAACGCGTCCCACATGTAGGGCAGTTGGAGGCGCCGCTCCATCTCCTCCACGGCGTTGCGGAAGCCCTCCTCCGTGACACGCCCCGGGTCGCCGTAACAGAGCGCGGTGACGCCCCGTACCCGCTGCTCGGCCGTCCAGCCCTTGGTGAAGCGGGTGAAGAGCGCCGAAATGCCCGGCAGGGCTAGCATCGCGGTCGGCACGGCGGTCCGCTGCACGCGGAGCTCCGGCAGCGCCGGCGATACGAGGGTCAGGGTGCGGACCAGGTCCGGGCGCAGGGCGGCGACGCGGGTCGTGATCGCGCCGCCGAGGGAGTTGCCGAGGAGGTGCACGGGGCCGCGCCCGGCGGAGTCGAGGTAACGGATGACCGCACGGGCGTGTCCCGTGACGGAGTAGTCGCCGTCGTCCGGTGGCGGCGAGTCGCCGAAACCGGGCAGATCGAGCGCCTCACTGTCGACGAGCCAGTCGAGCAGCGGCATCAGCGCGGACCAGTTCTGCGAGGAGCCGCCCAGGCCGTGCACGTACAGGGCGGGCGGCAGCCCTTCGCGCGCCGGCGGTCTCGACCGCACCGACAGCGTGATCCCCGGCAATCGGACCGACCTCAACCGCTCGCCGGGTGCCACGCGCACGGCACTCGCCTTCGGCGACGCGGTGGCGGTCAGCAGGGACGGCAGCTCGGGCGAAGACATGCGGGCAATGTTACGAGACGATCACGCAGTGACTCATGTGTTCGCCGTCACAGGCCACACCACAAATCGGCCACTTCTCACGGGGTACCGGGCGCGGAGCATTCGCCGCCGGACCAGTCACCCCCGAACCGCGCCGCGGCTGACCGCATAGCGCCGCGATGACCTGTCTCCTAGGCTCGGAAACGTGCTCACAGACGGGCTCGTGGGCAGGGCATCCGGGCCCGCGAAGAGGGCACCCGTTACGTGGCCCCCGCCACCGTCGGGGACGTTCCGGCGGCACCAGGGCAGTACCAGGAAGGGGAACCCACGATGGCCGTTGATCCGACCGATCCCGACACCTTCGCCGAGGAGGACTCTGTGGAGTTCGACGATGTGGAGGCCCCCGAGGCCGATGCCGCCGAGCAGCACGCGGACGTCGCCCAGCACCGGGACGACCCGCTGACCGACGTCGACCCGAGCGCGGCCAACGAGGCCGATATGGCAGAACAGGCCCGTGTGGTCTCCCTGGACGAGGACGACTATCGGTAACCCGACCCTCACCAGGGACGACGACCGGTGACGTGAAAGGGCTTCCTTCTGCCCGTCCTGCCACCGTTTGATGTGTTTGGCGGCACTTTCCCCGCTGTCCGGTCCGTGAAATTCTGCGCTCGCACCGCGCACACCCGGGTTACCGAAAAGTACGATGGCGGCGCGGCGCACACCGCATGTGGACGATCTTGGGAGGCGGCGTGACAGCCATCGAGCAGACAGAGGCGGCGCGCCCGCGGGGCACACGCCTGCCGCGCCGAGCCCGACGGAACCAGTTGCTGGGCGCCGCCCAGGAAGTCTTCGTGGCCCAGGGCTACCACTCGGCCGCGATGGACGACATCGCCGAGCGCGCCGGGGTCAGCAAGCCGGTGCTCTACCAGCATTTCCCCGGCAAGCTCGACCTCTACCTGGCCCTGCTGGACCAGCACTGCGAGTCGCTGATCCAGGCCGTCCGTGGCGCGCTGGCGTCGACGACCGACAACAAGCAGCGGGTCCGGGCGACGATGGACGCCTATTTCGCGTACGTGGAGGACGAGGGCGGCGCCTTCCGGCTGGTCTTCGAGTCCGACCTGACGAACGAGCCCGCCGTGCGCGAGCGCGTGGACAAGGTCACCAACGAGTGCGCCGAGGCCATCTGCGACGTCATCGCGGAGGACACCGGCCTCTCCCGCGCGGAGTCGATGCTCCTTGCCTCGGGTCTGGGCGGGCTCTCCCAGGTCGTGGCACGGTCGTGGCTGCACAGCGACCGCAGCGTCCCGCGCGAGCAGGCGGTCCAGCTGCTGGCCTCGCTGGCCTGGCGCGGTATCGCGGGTTTCCCCCTGCACGGCATCGACCAGCACTGACCTCATGGGCCGAGGGGCCGCACCCGTGGTCGGGGATTTGTTCCCGCCCCCTGTTCGCTCCTGGCGTTCTCAGGCGGAGCGTGTACGTCCCCTCACCGGGCTAATGTGTGCTGCGTACGGCGCGGAAGCCCGCGCATTTCACTGACCGTCGGAGGGACATAGCCGTGGAGGTCAAGATCGGCGTGCAGCACGCGCCCCGCGAGATCGTTCTGGAGAGCGGTCAGAGTGCCGAGGAGGTCGAGCGTGCGGTTGCCGAGGCGCTGGCCGGCAAGTCGGCGCTGCTGAGCCTCACGGACGAGCACGGCCGCAAGGTGCTGATCCCGGCCGACCGTCTCGCTTACGTCGACATCGGCGAGCCGACCGTCCGCAAGGTGGGCTTCAGCGCGCTGTAGTCAACAGGCACAAGAGGCGTACGGAGGGGGCCCGGTGGTGTGAAACCACCGGGCCCCCTCCGTATGCCCGCGCATCAGGGCCGCCCCGGGACGCGCCTCACAAGGCGGCCACATCTCGCCGTCGGACGATGATTGCCCTCCACGCCTCCCGGGTAGTACCGGGTACGACCGATTTGCCCAGGCCAGGCCGTTCGGGAGGGAACCCGATCATGTTCTTGGAAGCACTCGGATCCGCACTCCTCGGTTTCGCCCTCGCCTGCGCCGCCGTCTACCGGCTGCCGCACCGCCTGCCGTCCCGCACCCTGGTCCTGCCGACGGGCACCGCCGGCGGTCTCTTCGGCGCCTTCCTCACGCACACGGCGCTCGGCTCCGCGTCCTACCTGCTGGTCCTCACCGGCGCCCTGGTCGTCGCGGCGGCCTCCCTCTCCCTGCTCCTCCGCCCGACGGAACGCTTTCGACGCAGCAGCTCGGCGACGGCGTGAGGATCCACGGATAGGGGCGAAGCCCCATCCAGGGGCGCGGGGAACCGCGCGACCAGCCACGAAGCACCCGCACCCGCCGGACGACAGCCCACCCCACGGCGCCTAGGGGGTCGAACCACCCCCTAGGCACCCCCGAGGCACCCCCTAGGCACTCACGCGGCCAAGCCGAGCGCAGCCATCCGCTTGGTGTGCGCCTCGGTGATCCGCGAGAACATGCGCCCCACCTCGGCGAGGTCGAACCCGTCGGCCACGCCGCCCACGAGCATCGTGGACAGGGCGTCCCGGTCGGCCACCACCCGCTGCGACTGGGAGAGCGCCTCCCCCATCAACCTCCGTGCCCACAGCGCCAGTCGACCGCCCACGCGCGGGTCCTCGTCGATCGCCGCCCGCACCTTCTCCACGGCGAACCCGGCGTGCCCCGTGTCGTCGAGCACGGCGAGCACGAGTGAGCGCGTGTCCGAGTCGAGGTGCGCCGCGACCTCCCGGTAGAAGTCGCTGGCGATCGAGTCGCCGACGTAGGCCTTGACGAGCCCCTCCAGCCAGTCCGAGGGCGCGGTCTGCTTGTGGAAGCCGTCGAGCGCGTCGACGAACGGCTCCATGGCACGCGTCGGCTCCTCCCCGATCTCGGCGAGCCGGCCGGCGAGCCTCTCGAAGTGGTGGAACTCGGCCGCCGCCATCTTCGCCAGCTCCGCCTTGTCGACGAGGGTCGGCGCCAGCTTCGCGTCCTCCGCGAGCCGTTCGAATGCCGCCAGTTCCCCGTACGCCAGCGCGCCCAGCAGATCCACCACCGCGGCGCGGTACTGCGGATCGGCGGAGGCCCGCTCCCAGTCCTGGGCGGCGATCCCGGTGACCTCCGTGGTGTCGGCGGCGTCGGCGGACTCGCCGCCGGTGGCGTTCTCAGGCTTGTCAGACGTGGTCATGCAGCGCACAATAGCCCGCTCCGCGCAAGGCGGAAGGGCCCGGTCATTCCGTGCGCCATGCAGTGTGACAACGACTACGTGACCAAATCGGCCATCGCATATGCGCGATTCCGAGGTATGGTGGTAATGCGCCTGCTGGTACCGCGACGTAGTTCGACGGTGTCTCGACAGGCCGCACGCATGAGGATGCCCGGTCGGTGGCCCGATCGGCTCCGACCCGACAGCCCTCCTTTTCCGTACGGCACTCCGCGTACGGCGTCCGGAGGGAACCCCTCAGCGGTATGAGCGCTAGAGCGTCGGCAGTGGTCCCGTGCCCACACGGTCCGCCCGTGAGGGCGGCCGACGTCCCCCGGCACGGTCTGACACGCCCCCCGCGCTCGCCTCACACCGCGTACACAGAAGAGGCAGCACCCTGACTACGACTTTCCGCGATCTCGGCATCTTTCCCGAGACGGCCGAGGCCCTTGAGGCCGTCGGCATCATCGCCCCCTTCCCCATCCAGGAGATGACGCTCCCGGTCGCCCTCTCCGGCACCGACGTCATCGGGCAGGCCAAGACCGGCACCGGCAAGACGCTGGGCTTCGGTCTTCCGCTCCTCGAGCGCGTCGTCGTCCCCGCCGACGTCGAGGCCGGCCGCGCGAAGCCCGAGGACCTCGTCGACTCGCCGCAGGCGCTCGTCGTCGTCCCTACACGCGAGCTGTGCACCCAGGTCACCAACGACCTGCTGACCGCCGGCAAGGTGCGCAACGTCCGCGTCATGGCGATCTACGGCGGCCGCGCCTACGAGCCCCAGGTGGAGGCTCTCAAGAAGGGCGTCGACGTCGTCATCGGCACCCCCGGGCGGCTTCTCGACCTCGCGGGCCAGAAGAAGCTGAACCTGAAGCACGTCAAGTGCCTGGTCCTCGACGAGGCCGACGAGATGCTCGACCTGGGCTTCCTGCCCGACGTCGAGAAGATCATCAACATGCTTCCGGCCCGGCGCCAGACCATGCTGTTCTCGGCGACCATGCCGGGCGCGGTCATCGGCCTCGCCCGCCGGTACATGTCCCAGCCGACGCACATCCGCGCCACGGCCCCGGACGACGAGGGCGCGACGGTCCGCAACACCTCGCAGCACATCTACCGCGCGCACAACATGGACAAGCCCGAGCTGGTCGCGCGCATACTGCAGGCCGACGGCCGGGGACTGGCCATGGTCTTCTGCCGCACCAAGCGCACGGCCGCCGACCTCGCCGACCAGCTCAAGCAGCGCGGCTTCGCCTCCGGCGCGGTCCACGGCGATCTCGGCCAGGGCGCCCGCGAGCAGGCCCTGCGCGCCTTCCGCAACGGCAAGGTGGACGTCCTCGTCTGCACCGACGTCGCCGCGCGCGGCATCGACGTCGAGGGTGTCACCCACGTCATCAACTACCAGTCCCCCGAGGACGAGAAGACGTACCTGCACCGCATCGGCCGTACGGGCCGCGCGGGGGCCAAGGGCATCGCGATCACCCTCGTCGACTGGGACGACATCCCGCGCTGGCAGCTCATCAACAAGGCGCTGGACCTCGGGTTCAACGACCCGCCGGAGACGTACTCCACGTCCCCGCACCTCTTCGAGGAACTGAGCATCCCCGCCGGCACGAAGGGTGTCCTGCCGCGTTCCGAGCGCACCCGGGCCGGGCTGGACGCGGAGGAGCTGGAGGACCTCGGCGAGCCGGGCGGGCGTGGTCCGCGCGGTCGTGGTGGCCGCGGCGGTGCTTCCTCCGGCCCGACGTCCGCCGAGCGTGAGCGGGAGCGCCCGGCGCGTACGCCGCGTCGCCGACGCCGTACGCGTGGTGGTGCCAGCGTCGAGGGGGCGTCCCCGGAGGCCGCCGCGGTCACCGAGCCGTCGGCCACGCAGACGCCGGACACGGACTCCGGCGCGTCCGAACCCCGTACGCCTCGCCGTCGCCGCCGCACGCGGGCCGGGGTGAACCCGGCCGCCGAGGCCGTGGTCGAGACCGTCGAGAGCGCGCCGGTCGAGCCGGCTGAGACAGTGGCCGACACCGTCGCGGGCACGCCCGCCGAGTCGGTGGAGGAGACTCCCAAGCCGCGTCGCCGCCGTACGCGTAAGTCGGTGGAGGCCGCCGCCACTCCGGTGGCCGAGGCCGCGCCCGGCGCGGAAGCCGCGCTGGACACGGCGGAGGGCACGACCGTCGTGGAGCCGGCCGCCGAGGCTGTGGCCACGCCGCGTCGCCGTACGCGCAAGGCCGCCGCCGCGCCCACCGAAGCCGTCAGCGAGGAGGCCGCCGCCGAGGAGGCACCGGCCAAGCCCCGCCGCCGCACCCGCAAGACCGCCGAGACCACCGTCGAGGCGACGGACACCGCCGCCGAGGCCGCCGTGGACACCGCAGAGGCTGCGCCCAAGCCGCGCCGCCGCACCCGCAAGGCTGTCGCGGAGGCTGCCGAGAGCGTGGTGGAGGCTGTCGCCGAGGAGTCGGTGGTCGAGGCTCCGGCCGCCCCGCGTCGTCGGACCCGTAAGGCCGCGGCTGCCGTCGTGGCACCTGCCGCCGAGGCGGCGGTCGACACGGCCGAGGGGACGACCGGCGCCGAGCCGGCCGCCGAGGCTGTGGCCACGCCGCGTCGCCGGACCCGCAAGGCCGCCGCCGCGCCCACCGAAGCCGTCAGCGAGGAGGCCGCCGCCGAGGAGGCACCGGCCAAGCCCCGCCGCCGCACCCGCAAGACCGCCGAGACCACCGTCGAGGCGACGGACACCGCCGCCGAGGCCGCCGTGGACACCGCAGAGGCTGCGCCCAAGCCGCGCCGCCGCACCCGCAAGGCCGCGGCGACGGCGGAGGGGGCGGTTCCCGCGCAGCCGACGGAGGAGCAGGCCACGAAGCCGCGGCGTACGCGGAAGGCGGTGGCTTCGGCTGCTGCCGAGGAGGCGGGGGCCGAGGCTCCGGCTCCTCGGCGACGTACGCGCAAGGCTGTGGCTGTGGTGGAGGGTTCGGAGGGCTGACGCCGTCCTTCCTGTCTGGCGTGGAGGTCCGGTTCCCTGGCGGGGGCCGGGCCTTCGGCCTTTCCAGGGGGTTTCTCGCCCCCGCCGCCCCTACCCGTCCCATCCTCAAGGGGCTGCGCCCCTTTGACCCCCAGCGTCCGTTCGGTGGGGGCTGGTCGCGCAGTTCCCCGCGCCCCTGAAAAGGCAGGGGCGCGGGGAACTGCGCGAGAAGCCCCCACCCACCCGCAC